>QMYL01000047.1 GCA_003662645.1 Candidatus Bathyarchaeota archaeon | reverse complement strand
GTCCATCCTCGGATGGGCAGAATGATCACGAGAGAGGTGAACCCCCAGATACCCGTGTTAGGGGCTTAAAGTTAGGACTTACGAATCCTAACTATGCTATACAACTTATAGAAGGCGTATACCAGACATAGGGAGAAGACCATCCCTATAACCGCTGCTAGGATGGAATACATCTGATACCGAACTACATTGAGTGCGTAGAGGAGCTTCGCTATACCCGTCATAGATAGGGATAGTATCCCAACGATTAAGGAAGCGAAGGCCCTAACTGCATCCTCCCTCTTTAGGAAGAGTCTACTCAATGCGTACTTAATGTTTCTCTTCACATTAAGATGTATCAAGACTAGGAGTATAAAATCTACCAAAACTAGGGAGAGCCCTATGATGGGTACTACATTCATCATCATTTAATCATCTCGTAGAACTTGTAGATGGCATAGAGGAAGAATATGAGTGAGAGACTTATTATGTAATCTCCACATTCAGTTAGAGTTGTTATCTTCTCAGCCCCACCTAGGATGGCGGTGTTGTAGATGAGCAGTATTGATAAGATCACGAGTAGTAATGCCACCGCAAGGGATGAGGTAACCCTCAGGATGAGGTTTCCCCTCAGAAAGACCTTACCTAAGGCGGTTGAACCCTTCTTAAACTTGGATAATATCTTCACGGTGTAGATCAGCATAAGTAGAACCAGAGCTATCACGAATAACGCTCTGCCGACTTGAATCACACTTAACATAAAACTTAATTAATCATTTGGATTTTTAAGTCTTTTGAATCTGTCGTCAATAAATATCGGTTTCTCCTCACCCTATCTTGAATTTTATGTTAAAATTCAGTATGTCGGCTTCCAAGCTTACATTCCCCAGTGAACCGTCAACCCTTAAATGGGCTTCAACCTCACCCGATGAAGCCCATATCGTATATATCCCAATCCAGAACCTCGCGGTATCCATGCCCCTCAATGTGAAACTCCCTATCCCGCCTTCCTTAGTGAAACTCGTTATCCAGAAGGACTTAACATTCGAATACGAAGTCTTCACGTATATCCTTATAATGGTCCTCCTTGGTACACCATTCAAAAGGAGAATAAGCTGACACTCCATATCCTCGACACGGTTGTTTGATATCTCAAATATTGGGTCGCTCTCAGAGCCGAAGGTCCTCACCTCCCTACGTCCTATAACCTCACCGTTCAAGTCGATTATTAATATACCATTATCAAGGTGGGCCCAGTTATTGTCGCCATCCACAACAGCTAATGTGCACTCTTCAAACTCCCTTATGGTTACCGTTGCCTCCCCAGGGGAGTTTATCTCTGAGCGCATGAAGACGGGTAGGGATAACTCTACCAGAAGGATTAGTATCACCATACATGATAGTGATAGGCTGAGCCTCATCGTTATCCCCTACACATTATATTTATAGCGAATTTAATATGGTCAACTGCGTACATCTTCAACCGGTAGATTTGTACAGAAGTGTCCATTTCAGAGTTCTGTGGCGGTTTTTGTACACTTTGGACCAACACAATAACCCATACATAACTCATTCTTATAATATATCCGCGAGGTGATGCGAAATGGACAGGAAGATTGATTACCTAATGTTCGGGGCGGGGTTAATCGTGGTCATGATGGCGGTCCTACCGGCGTTCAACTACCTCATGATATCATCGCCGCTCGACTCATCGATATCGATAGTCTCCCAGAGCTCAGCAACCCTGGCGATAATAAACGGTAACGATGGTTGGGCGCACTTCGAGTCAGGAAAGTTGGTGATAGACTTCGACAGCGTCACGGTCGGAGAGAGGCAGATCATCCAATTCGGGAAGGACGGCGATCCAGTATTCCAGATAAAGAACAACTACGACCAGAACATGAACGTCTCGATAGAGGTTACATCGAGCAACGTACCAGAGAACATGCAGATAACAATCTACGTGAAGAATGGGACGACAACTCAAAGCTACGTGATAGACAGTAACACTGGAGCCGGGATCATAGGGTCCTTCAACCTCAACGCCTCTGAGACAGCCGATGTCTGGATAAAGGTCCAGACGACGGGGGCATCAGCTCAGAGCGTAACCGTGAGCTTAAATATAAGGGCGGAGGTGCAGTAGCTGTGAAAGCGGTATGCCTGATAGCGTTGATATCCAACGACTACTCAGAGAATGCGAAGAAGGAGATCGAGGAAGCCGTTGAGGCGCTTAAATGGCTGAAGCACTGGAGGGTTGATAAGGTAACCCTGCTGGAAGACAAGAGAGACTGCGCGTAAATGGTGTAGACACCTCCCCATCCCCATTTCCAAATTTTTAGAATATTTTCGGAGGACGAGCGGAATGTTTAAGACTTTAAGGGGAAGGCTCATGAATAGGTGGAATTTGAAGTTCGCGATTAGGTTGGTTACCTTATTCTCCATTCTAACCGTGGTATTGTCCAACTCCTCCACACCCTTTCTGATCCGTGGACAGGGCTATAGCATGTTCCCAACCATAACCCACGACTCAATAGTCCTCACGGTTCCATACTCCATATTGAAGGCCTTAGGCTACGAGCCTAGAGTTGGTGACATAATAGTCTTTAACGCACCAGCCATCCCGCCGGTCTGGTGCCACCGGATAGTCGGAATGATGAACGGCGCCTACATAACCAAAGGGGATAACAACCCTGAAGTGGACCCCTTCACAGTCGATAAAGGGGATATCCTAGCCGTAGTCCCACAGGTGGCTGGGAGGCCGCTGACCATACCGAAGCTCGGGTATATTATAGGTGTACTCCACGGTAACCCGATGTTGGCCGCCGCCTTGATAGTGAGCCTTATGGCTTCATCACTACTGATGGACAGGCTTGATAAGAGGGCGAAGAGATCAGATAAACCCTTCAAGTTTAAGGTTCCAAGAGGCGGTATCCTCCTACTTATAGGCCTACTCCTATTCTCAGCATCCTTCTTACCATCACTCGGCTGTTCAGGTTATATTCAAATATCGTACCAGGTTGAGGTTGGGGAGGGCATCGTGGTTGGGGATGGAGATCCACTGAACTTTGGGGTTGTGAAGCTGGGTTCGAAGGTTTCCGAACCATATACCTTTAGGAATGGGTGGATACTTCCATCAATTCTCTGTCTGCGGGTGATAGAAGACCCGTACGGTGAAGTCTCTATAACACCGTCTTGTGTAGTGATTCCACCCCTATCCTCGGTAACCGTGAATGTAACCGTGAGAGCCAAGTCAATCCATGGCTTGGTTAAATCCCCGATAGCCGTCTCGATCGCACCCTACCTACTTCCAACAGGAGCCGTCTACAATATGCTGGCGGTCAGTCCATTCTTACCGTCGCTGATTGAAGCCGTACTCCTCTCCACACTCACCATATCGGCTCTACACATGATCAACCGGAGGAGAACCGAGCTGTTGATGAGGAAGCCTAAGCCCTCCCTTAAACCTAAGCCCTACCTATTGAGGATTGAAAAATCGCTGGATAGAGACAGCTGAGCCATGGGGAAGTCTCCGGGATCACGTTATCCTTAAAAGAGTTTCTCGGCGGTTAGGTATCAGGATTTAGGGGCCATAGAACGGATAATAAGGCCCTACAAATTTATACATCTGACGCTGGAGAGCCTTGGAGAAACTCGGCACCATGAGAGAGCTGATTAAGAACCCAACGAGGGAAAACTTAACCAAGGCTTTACATATACTTGAGTCCTTGGAGGACGTGGCCGCGGGATACAGGGGTTATGAACCGGTTGAAGAGGCCTTATTCCACATCGCAAGGTTAAAGAGGATGGCCGAGAAGTACGGGATTGAGTAATCTACCGTAATTCCTTGAGCCCTCTCTCCTATTTCTGAGCTTCACAGGACCGCTCCAGTATTGGGTGGTATAGATCAACCCTCCTATCACTCCATAGATCGTTGTATCTGGTTATCCTCTTTGAATCCGCAAGGCTGGGTTCGATATCTACAACCTTAACTTCTTCCTCGCTTCTACCGCTCCTAGCTATAACCTCCATCATCGGGTTGACTATCTGGCTCATACCTGTGAACTCTATTCCCCTCTCAAACCCAACGCGGTTCGCGGTTATGATGAATACCCTATTCTGGACGGCTGCCCCTAAGAGCGCAGTCTGGCAGTATGGGAGGATCAAGTTTGCGGGATGGCATATTATCTGGGCACCCTTTAGGGCCAGTATCCTTATAACCTCTGGAAAGAACCAGTCGAAACAGATCATAATCCCCACCTTGACTCCCGATGTTTCATAGACTTGGAAGGGTGTGTCACCCTTTGAGAACCAGATATTCTCCTCATCGAATAAGTGGGCCTTCCTATACCTCGCGATGAAGCCTTCAGGCCCAACCAGAACCGCTGAGTTGAAGTATCTATTGCCATCCCGTTCACACACGCCGGCGATTACGGAGATGCAGGCATCCTCTGCGAAATTTATGAGTTCCTCGGTCGTTTCACCATTCGGTATTTCCTCCGCAAGTCTCTCCAGCTCATCCGCACTCTCAAATTTGTAACCGGTGTTACATAACTCTGGGAGGACGAGTAGTTCTGCGCCAAGCTTAACGCCACTCCTTAGAAACTCGACCATCCGCCTTATGTTTCGCTCTTTATCTCCAAATATTGGTCTAAACTGTACATAACCAACTCTCATAAATAACACCGATAAAGAAAAAAATATAGGCTATCCCGGCCTGAGTTAACCTCTACTTTTTACTTTAAGCACGTCCTTATTAACTAAGTTTATCGGGGCCTTTCCGCTTAGAACCCTCGCAACCTCCTCGGCGGCCTTCCTCTGTATCTCCTTCACCGATGCAGTCGAGTACCAAGCCATGTGGGGGGTTACTATAACGTTATCCAAACTCAGTATCGGATTGTCCCTATCTGGGGGCTCCTTCTCCATAACATCCAAGGCTGCACCAGCTATCCAGCCCTCCTTCAGTGCTCTATACAAAGCCTTCTCATCTACCACTGCGCCTCTCGATGCGTTGATTAGTAGAGCCGTTCTCTTCATCTTCCGAAGCTCTTCAGCCCCTATCATGTGGTAGGTCTCATCTGTCAAGGCTACATGTAACGTGATTATATCAGACACCCTTAAGAGGGTATCTAGGTCAACCCTCTCCACCCTATTCTCCTCGAAGACTTCAGGTGGAAGGTAGGGGTCATACGCCATAATCCTCACACCTAAGCACCTCACCCTCTTGGCCACCTCCCTCCCAACCCGGCCAAAGCCGACTATCCCGACGGTTCTGCCCCTGACCCTCATTATTGGCTGGAGGGGCTTCCAGTCCCAACAGCCCTCCTTAACGCTTTTATCCGCTAGGGTTATCTTCCTATTCAGGGAGAGCATCAACGTCACCGCATGGTCGGCCACATCGCATATATCATATATAACATTGGCTACATAGATCCCCCTCTCGGTTGCAGCCTCCAGGTCTATGTTGTCGACGCCGATCCCGTATCGGACGATAACCTTAGCCTTCTCGAGGCTCTCTATAACCCTCCTCGTTATCGGGGCATACTGGTTTAGGAGGGCGTCTGCGTCTCTGCAGTTCTCTATGACTTCATCCTCGGTTCTACACTGGTACTTCACCAACTCAACGTTAAACTTGGATAATACCTCCCGTTCTGGCTCGTGGGAGGCATACTCGGCATCTGTAATTATAACCTTGAACCTCTTAGGCATGGTCGCAACCTCTAAGTTTGATTGACCTCAACTTTGGGTTTACTTGCTCGGCAGCTCCGTCGGCGGACTGTATATGGCCAGCAGCACCATCTCGCCATCTCCAGTGTTGAAGTATTGGTGTGGAACGCCTACTGGTATGAAGATTAGGGTGTTAGGCCCATACTCCCTCGTCTCATCACCTGCTGTGACCTTGCCCCTCCCCTTGACGACGTAGACTATCTCCTCCGAGTTTGGATGTGAGTGCCTTGAGCTGGCCTGTTTCGGTGGGAAGATTCCCACATGAACCCTCATATTCTTTGATGTGAATACGGTCTTTATCCTCCTGAGGGTTCCGGTCTTCTCATCACCAAGCATGTATCCTTCAATATCGTCGATGTTGATAACTTCCATAACTCCACCACCAAAGTATTGTTAACATAGAGAGCTAAAATCTTTTTCGATGCTTAGAAAGGCTGAAAGGCCTAAACCGCATAGACATAGAAGAAAATCAAACTCGAATTTTTATAGCCTAAGTCAGATACTATCTAAAAGGACGCTGAATAGATTAACTTAGGGGGAGATCGAGCTGTCAGGGGGTTATTTACTCGGTATAGATGTCGGCACAACCGGAACCAAGACTGTGATCTTTAACACTGAAGGCAAGCTCGTATCGAAGGGCTACGTTGAATACCAAGTGGATATACCAAAGCCGGGATGGGCGGAGCAGGATCCAACCACATGGTGGAAGGCCACAGTGGAGAGCTTGAAGATAGCGCTCGATAAGGCTGGGATATCCCCACGAGACATAATATGCATAGGGCTGAGTAGCCAAACGAACACGCCATCCTTTATAGGAAGGGATGGGAGGCCGCTGCGTCCATCTATCCTTTGGATGGATAAGAGGGCTGAGCCTCAAGCCTCGAGGATTAAGATTGATATAGGTGAGGAGGAGGTTCATAGGATAACTGGCGTTAAGGTTGACCCCTTCTACTCATACTGCAAGGTTTTATGGGTTAAGGAGAATCAACCAGAGATAATGGCTGAGACGAGGGTAATCCTACAACCTAAAGATTATATAGCCTACAAGCTCACTGGTGAGTACGTTCTGGATAGGGCGTTGGCCTCCTCAAGCGGCTTTCTAGATGCCGAGAAGGGTATATATGCCCTGAACCTCCTCGAGGAGATTGGATTCCCAACCGATAAACTACCAAAGCTCGTCTCGTCTGATGATGTAATTGGGGAGGTGACGGAAGAGGCCTCCAAGTCCACTGGGTTGATGAGGGGAACCCCGGTGATCGCTGGCAGCGGCGACGTTATGGTCAACGCTGTAGGTTCAGGTGTTGTGAAAGTTGGGTACGCTTACAACAAGACGGCTACTGCGTCTGATATAGTTGTTTGTGTAGGTCAGCCCATATT
>QMYL01000046.1 GCA_003662645.1 Candidatus Bathyarchaeota archaeon | reverse complement strand
GCCTTTGATTGAGAAGGAGGTTAAGGATCTACTGAGGGATCCTAGGATATACATAGGCCTTATAGTGCCCGTTATAATGCTTCCCCTGATGGGTTTCGCCATGTCGGCAGCCATGAGCGGCGCTGTTGAGGCCGCGACTAAAGGGTTGAACGTTGCTGTTATAGATTATGATGGAACCAACACCAGCAGAGGGCTCGTATCAATCTTGGTTCAGGTTGGGTTGAACGCATCTAATATCGAGGCGGGCAGCCTTGAGGAAGCCCTTGAGGAGGCGAAGAACCTTAACTCGAAGGTCTTAATAGTGATACCGGAGGGTTTTGAGGAGACTCTACTGAACTTTGGTAAGGTTAGGGTTGATGTCTACTCCATAATGGAGAGTGTGGGCTTCGGCTCGGTCGGCGCCCAATCCGTTGTGGATAGAGCCTTATCCATATCGTCGGAGATCCTAAGTTCCATGATGATATCGAGGTTGGCTCCTGATGTTGAACCTGATGTCGTTAGGGAACCCCTCAACATCACGAGGTATACAGTTATAAGGGATAGGGTGATGCCGATCTCACCCCAGACGATATTTGGACAGTTGATGATGAGTTACGGTATAATGGTCCCGATGGTCCTCTTTGTTCTGGCGATAAGTGTAGCCCAAATAGCCGCCATAGCCACGGCCGTGGAGAATGAGGAGAAGACCCTCGAGACGCTCCTAACCTTTCCCGTGACCCGCTATCACATATTGATGGCCAAGTTGATAGGCTCCTCTGTGGTGGCTGTTCTGGGCGGCATACTCTTCACGGTAGGCTTCCTCATATACTTTGAGGGCATATTCTCAATGCCTGGGTTAGAGATGGGCTTCGTCAACGTCTTTCAGTTCCTCCCCCCACCGCCAGCTGGGGCCTATGTGGTCTTGGCTCTAAGTTTGATCCTATCGATACTCTTCATAACCTCGCTCGGTATAGTTATAGGTGCCTTGAGTAGTGATGTGAGGATGGCGGGGGCCCTTCTCGGCGTTGTGATTATACCGATAATGATACCGTCGATCTTGGTTATGTATGGGGACTTGAGAGCGCTACCCATAGGTTTACAGCTCTTCATCTACGCTTTGCCGACATCTTACCCGATGATAATGGCCAAGGAGATGGTTCTGTCCGGTATATCGGTTGAGGCTATCTATGGTATACCATACTCGGCGGCGTTAACCATGGCGGTCGTCTACGCTACCAGCAAACTGCTGGCTCCAGAGAAGCTTCTAACCCTACAGTACAAGTTGAGGATAAGAAGGATGAGGAGGAGGGGTGTCAGGGAGGAAACCAGATAAAAACGAAAATTTTAGGATAATTTTAAAATCTACCACATCTATCTATTTGATGTTTACGTGAGGCGTTCTCATGCCAAAGGTGCGGAAGAGCGCTGTTCAGATAAGGTTCGAGATATTGGAGTTCCTCTACTATAAACGTGAGCCGCAACTCCGCACCTACATATGGCGTAAGGCTACATCCCTCTCCTACGATGACTTCCTCAAGCACCTCTCGTACTTGAAGGAGAAGGGGTTGATAGAGGAGGATAAGGATGGCTCATGCAGAATAACGGAGAAGGGTAGGAGGATATATGATGAACTGCGGGATGCATTGCCCTCAATCCTATGAAGATGCATGTTCACCTATGGTGCATTACTATTATCAATCACATGTACGGATATGGAGGGTGTTGATTAGGGATGGATGAAGAAGAACGGAAAGAATGGTATCCGTTGAAGTCTCTACACGACTTCCTATCAGAACTCGATGTGGAGTGGGAGAGGTTCAGAACAGCCTCAATGATGGGTATGGTAATCTCAGCCGCCCTACTCGTCCTCCTAGCGTACCGTTTCATGATATTCTTAGCGATGCTGAAGCATAAATTGAAACTCTTCCAGATACTTGATGATATGGTATTCCTAATATTGGTCTCCATATTCGTGGTCTATGAGATATACCTCCTCCTGAGGCAATACAAGTTCTTCCAGAGGTGGGAGCGACGTATAGGACTCCTTATACACTTGGAGGAGAAACTACTTGAAGGATATGAGGCGTCGAAAGAAACCCCAACAAATACTGGAACCCCTAGAGAGAAGGGGAAAGACGCAGGGAGATAATAACCCACTCTTAATGTGCAATTTCACTTATGGTGCATACTCGGGGTGAGAACCCCTTTTATAATCGAAGAGTGTCTCCTTCAAAGAGACATAAGATGAAGGAAGACTCGACGTGCATGCTTATCGCTCAATTACAGGTAGATGGGACGGATGGTTTGGCATGTCCATAGCAATAGTTGGATACGCCTTTAAGCGGGTTATCCGTTCGTGGAAGCTCTTCGTAGCCTTAATGCTCGGCGTCATATTGGCTTCCTCGTTCTTCGCTGGGATAAATATCAGCGTAGACTCCATAGGTGTGAGAAGCCTAAACCAACAGCTCTCGCAGATATATGTAGATATGGTCGTCTCTTCACAGTTCTCCAAAATCTCGTCGGATAACATTACGAGAATCGTGAACCTCCTATCAGGGGTTGAGGAAGTTGAGAGCGTGGAGGTTATATCGAGGACATCCTCAATCCCAAAGGTTCTATCAGTAAAGGTTAGGACCCGGAATGGGTCTAGTATATCCTTCCGCCCCTTCGTGGATGCTGTGGTTGGAGTTTCAGAGAACTCTTACATCTATAACCAGATGGTTATTGAGAGTGGTTCTCCATCCTTAGGGGAGAACGAGACCTACATCGAGATAGACTCCGAGATAGCCTCAAGGGTTGATGTAGGAGACAACATAACCCTACAGATACCCATAATGGTAGGCTTCAAGAGGCACATAGTTAAGTGGAACCTGACGGTTGCAGGGTTTGTAAGCATGGATGATAGATCATTCCTTATGTCGTTGGGTAGGTACGGCGTACCTATATTCTCGCCCCTAGCAACCTTTGGGGTTCGCAGGTTCTCGCATAACATCCTAATCCTAGACTGGAATAAAACCTTCTCAAAACTGATGGATGAGGTCTACTCGTACTCGCCGACCCTCACCCCAATAATCGTTAACGTAATGTTATATCTCGATAGGGAGTCTCTAGTAAACCCCTGGGACACTGAGGGTTCGAAGGCCCAGCTCGACACGGTTACAGCCCAGGTGGAGAACATACTCAAGGTCTCATTCATAGACCTCAAACTCTCAACCTTGAACTACCTCTCACTCGTGATGGACGCCTACGAGGTCTTCTCGATGTACATGACCCTTCAGGGGGTTATACTGGCTCTCCCAGTCTTCTTTGTGGCTTGGTATATGGGCTTAACGGTCTCGAAGATATCCTTCCACCTTAGGAGGAGGGAGATAGGGCTGCTACTGACCAAAGGGTTCACGAGTGGACAACTTCTGAGGATATTCATGATAGAAGCTGTCTTTGTCGGCATGATGGGGGCAGCCGCCGGTTTAACGCTCGGAGCGGTTCTCACCCCAATCTTCACTATGGGACAGTTCACAGAGGCTCCGATAATCCAACCAGACACGATCATAATCGTAACCGTATTCAGCATCGTTATAGCTTTATTGGCGGTCTTCAAACCCGCTAGGGAAGCCTCAAGGATGAAAGCCGTTGAGACCTTAAGGGAATACCTCCATGTAGAGGAGGAGACCCATAGGAAGGTTTGGCTCTGGATAGCCCTGATCCTCGGAACATACAAGATAGTTATGCTCCTCCTAGGTCTGGACTTGGCTTCGATACTTTCACCTGAGGGTGGACTTGTAACCCCCTTAATCCGAGGTAGGGGTGGAGGTTTCCTCTTCAACCTCCTCCGCCAGACAGCCATATTCACGGACAACATACTCACATATCTTGGTCCAATACTCTTCTTCTGGAGTTTCACAAGGATCTCCATCGGTAGCTCCGTCAGGTTCCAGAGAGCCCTTGGAAGGTTAACCCACCGTTTCATTAAGGATTTAAGCGTTCTCGCCGAGAAGAACGTGCAGAGGAACTCAGCTAGGGTAGCCTCGATAACCTTCCTCCTCGCCATAATCGTTGGCTACAGCGTCTCAGCCATAGGTCAGATAGCGAGTCAACAGGACTACACCAGCAGGCTAATCTACGCAAGCGTAGGTGCAGATATAAACGTCATACCTTCCTCAATTGAGAACCTAACCCAAGTAATCGACGCCATAAAGGCTAATATAACCGAGGTTGAGAGCGTAACGGTTGAATACATGGGCTTCAGCGGGGAGAGCGCCTTCGACATAGTGAAGCTCACAGCCATAAACCCGAAGGAGTGGCTCTCAACAGCGTACTACGAACCGGAATGGTTCAACGGTGGAGACCCAAAACAACTTTTGGATTCCCTATCGAACGACACAATAATCCTAGAGAACAAGTTCTCGCAGTACATAAGCATAGGAGAGAACATCTCCCTAACCATAGGCGGGGAGACCTTCAACCTAAAGGTAATAGGGTTCTATGGTCCAGAGGCATCCACGCTAGATACGTTATCCCCAAGACAGCGAATGAGGGCAGGACAGTCCCTACACTCCTACATCAACCTATCTCTATACGAACGGGTTAACGAGACCGTCTCAGCGACGCCGCGCATCCTCGTCAAGCTCAAACCAGACGCTGACGGCGAGGAGGTCGCCGAAAGGATACGTGAGATACCCAGCGTTGAATGGGTCAACTCCGCAGCTGAACAGTTGAGGTTCAGGGATGAGAACCTCCTGATAAGTGGACCGTTGAATGTCCTGAAGCTCGGGGTCTTCTTCGCAGCCATAGCGGCATCGATAGGGGTAACCCTAGTAACCCTCGTAACTATACAGGAGAGGAGGAAGGAGATAACCCTGCTCATGGTTAGGGGTTTCTCCATTAAACAGGTCATACTGGTGCTCCTAACTGAGAACCTCGGCATACTCTTAATCTCGGGGATTCTGGGAGTATCGGTTGGATACTTGATTGATAGGGGTAACATAGTGGCCTCAAACGTCGCCTCCATGCTCGTCACCCCAAGAGTTATATTCCCACCGGAAGCTCTCCTGATCCTAACCGTTATATTCTCCTTCATAATTGCAGCCGCAGTTCTACCAGTCATCGTAATGGTATTCTTATATTCATCTAAGCTTGTGTGGAGGACTTAAGATGGGTTTGGAGATAGTCGTTAGGGACGTATTCAAGATATACCGCATCGGGAAGGTTGAGATCCAAGCGCTTAGAGGCCTAAGTATGACCGTTGAGGACGGTGAACTCGTCTCGATAATAGGGCCGAGCGGAAGCGGGAAGACCACGCTGCTAAACCTCATAGGGGGTTTAGATAAACCCACAGCCGGCTCGATAATGGTTGGCGACTTAGAGGTTGCGGGTCTATCACCACGCCAGCTAACCGACTACAGAAGGAAGACTATAGGCTTCGTATTCCAGAACCTAAACTTGATACCAACCTTGACTGCGGCTGAAAATATAGAGCTTCCCATGATAGCTATGGGAATCCCCAGAAGTGAAAGGATGAGGAGGGTTAAGGAGCTCCTAGACGTCGTGGGCCTACCGCACAGGGCCAGCCACAAACCGGACGAGCTGAGCGGTGGAGAACAGCAACGGGTGGCCATTGCCACCGCGATGGCGAACGATCCGCCGATAATACTCGCGGATGAGCCAACTGGTGAACTCGACTCCGCAAATGCAAGGATGATAACGGAATACCTTGTCAAGGTGAACAAGGAATTCGAAAAGACTATTATAATGGTGACCCACGACGCAAATGTGGCTAGGGCGGCTGACAGGATAATGAGGATAGAAGACGGCGTTATAAAGGAGACCCTGGAACCGACAAGCCTCATCGAGACTGCTAGGCCTGTATCCTACACGGATCAGATAAAGGCCAGAATAGCTGATGTAGACAGACAACTCAGAAACCTGGATGAGTCCTTCCGCAGAGGGGAGATCGATGGGGACGAGTACGTTAAGAGGAGGATAAGGCTCAAGAACTTGAGGTTGAGCCTTGAGGATGAACTCCATAGGCTTGGAACCGTAGCATAGACCCTGAAAGAAAGCCCTTAAATCAACCTTCTAACCATCTTCTTCATGTTATGTCATCGGCCGATATAGCCGTCAAGGTGTTCCGTGAACTTGAACCGGAGGACTTCAAGGTTCTACTGGCCATAGAGATCGAGATGAGCCACCACAGATACGTCCCAGAGGATGACATCCCCAGGGCGAGCGGACTGCCGAGGAAGGAGGTTAAATACCGCCTAACTAGGCTTGACGACTTCGGGCTCATATACCGCTGGGTGGGGCCATACGTGGGTTACGCCCTTAACATGGCTGGATACGACTGCCTAGCCATGAACGCCCTCGTCAAGGCCGACATCCTAGAGGCCTTCGGGAAACCGTTGGGGGTTGGGAAGGAGTCAGATGTATACGACGCATTAACCCCAACTGGAGAGAGGGTGGCCGTAAAGTTCCACCGTCTGGGCAGGATAAGCTTCCGCCAGACTAGGAGACTGAGGGGCTACGTCGCGGATAGGAGGCACATCTCATGGCTGTACCAGTCCCGCCTAGCCGCCGAGAAGGAGTTTGAGGCCTTAAGAATGGTGTATCCTAAGGGGGTTGCCGTACCAAAACCCATAAGCCAGAACCGCCACGTCGTCGTTATGGGTATGATAGAGGGTGAGGAACTCTCACGTTACATAGAGATTCCCGAACCGGAGGGCATACTCAACGAGATACTGTACAACGTGAGGAAGGCGTACGTCGAGGCTGAGGTCATACATGCAGACCTGAGCGAGTTCAACGTTATCCTAAAACCGGACTGGCACATCCTAATCATAGATTGGCCCCAATTCGTCAGGGTCAACCATCCAAACGCGGGCTTCCTGTTGAGGAGGGATGTGTATAACATACTTAGGTTCTTCAAGAGGAAGGTTGGGGTTGATAGAGACTTAGAAGAAGCCCTCAAGTACGTGAGGGGAGGCTAGCCATAAAATTCAAGTTCGGCTTTTACATCAATTGTTAGGGGATGCATCGAATTGCCCGTGATCGAATCCTACGACTTCGGCGAGATAATAATCGATAGAAGAAGGTACTTTAATGATGTGATAATCTTCCCGGATAGGGTAAAGAGCGGCTGGTGGAGGAGGGAAGGGCATAAGCTATCAATCGAAGACCTAGAAG
>QMYL01000045.1 GCA_003662645.1 Candidatus Bathyarchaeota archaeon | reverse complement strand
TCCCAAACCGCCATCCTGTAATGTGGAGGAGTCTTACCTGTCAGGAGAACTGTGTCGTTCTCCCTCAGCTTTAGGATGCGCATGAATGTGTTTCTGTGCTGCATCACGAGCGGCCTCGTAGGAGCCATAACCAGAACCTTGGCGTCCCTGTACTTGTACAGTATCTCGGCTGCTACGAGGGCTGATATGACTGTTTTGCCCAGAGCCGTTGGGAGGATTACGAGCGTGTTTCTTTCCTTGGCTACGTCGGCTATCCTCTTCTGGTAGAGCCTGTACTCTACGGTTTCAGGCCAGACTAGGGGATGCTCAACGTACCTTCCCCCATAAGCTTCCAGCATGCCCCCCGCAGCCCTCTAAATCTCTATAACCTCTTCCCTTCTCCGCCTTGGAGCCTCAACTTTAGGATTAACGTTGTCGATCATCTCTAGGAGCTTGGAGAGCTTCTCGTACTGGAAAATCTCCTTGAACTCTTCGAGTTCGGCCTTCGACCTCAAGACTAGCCCACGCCTCTTCTTTGGTTTACCGGCCTCGTCGACTGGGTTGAGCTCCACAGCAAGCCTGCTGGGCTGACGCTTGTAGGCTGGAAGCTTCAGAACGAATACTCCTGGAACGGTTGTAGCCAGCCTGCTCCAGTCCTTACCCACCTTCAAGAACTCGGCAAGCTTCTCTTCAGCCAATCTGTAGCCCTTCAAATAGGTAGTTTCTTTGTTGAGTTAAGACTTTCGGTTCTTCCCTGGAAGCCTACTCTTCCTCAGCGTCTTCCACGCCTTTCTCCTTTATCCTGAATGTTGCTTTGTTCTCTGGTAGGTATGGTGAGTCTATGATCTTCGCAACCCTCGTTCCCTTCTTTCCATGTCTGATGTGCACTCTATGTGTGCATGTGTGCGCCATCACGTGTCCTCCCGTCGAGTGTTCAGGGCTCCAATATGGCTGGGCGGGGTTCTGCCTCATAGGGATGAGCAGATTGGGAGGCTTCTCTCCTTCTGCGGGAGGATCGTGGAGGATGCTAGGGGGAGCATACTTAAGGATTGTTCAGCTTGTCGGCTCCGTGGGAACCGGGAAGGCCTGTACCGCATTAAGGTTTGGGCGGCTCATCGTCGAGCATGCTAAGGGTACGCCGGGCTTAAGCCACCATGAACACCGATGGTGCTACCCCTCAAAACCGTTTTCCACACCTTCTATATATTGCAACAAAGTAGTGCATTTATAATTTGAAAAGTTTTTCTTGTCTATTGGAGAATTATTGTTGGGGTGTTTCATGCCTATTACGGTCAGGTGGGATGGAGGCGTTTCTGTTGAGTACGGAGGGTCAAGATTGATCTTTGATCCTCAACGCGAAAGTGGTTCTTATCGTTACGTGTTTATCACTCACGCCCACTACGATCATTCTAAGGGTTTCAGTTTTAAGGGTTCGGAGAAGGCTTCTACAGAAGAGACGAAGAAGATCGTCTCGTTGTATGGTAGGAAGATCTCTGGATGGAGGCCTCTCCCTGTTGGTGGAAGGGTTGAAGTCGACGATTTGGAGGTCGTCGCTCATAATGCCGGTCATGTTTTGGGGTCGACGCTCTACGAGGTTATCACCCCGGAAGGGAACGTCGTCTATACCGGTGATTTCCAGTTTAAGGACACTTTCACGGTGAGGGCTGCCGAACCAATCTCGTGTGATATCCTCGTCGTTGACTCTACGTTCGGCTCTCCGAGCTTCGTGTTTCCGGATAGGGAGGAGCTCGCCCATGAAATGGTTGAGTGAGCGGAGGAAACTATTAGAGAGGGGAGGATTCCAGTTTTTAAGGCTGATTCTCTCGGTAACGCCCAGGAGGTAATAAAGGCTTTTAACATGTACTCTAATCTGCCCGTTACGGTACATTGGAGGATAGCTCAGATAAGCAGGTTATACAACTTGTATGGTGGAAGACTAGATTTTTTGGATTCGAGTTCTGAGGAGGCTTCGGAGGTCTACTCCTCTGGTGAATGCATCCTCATCGTGCCGAAGATGGTTAACTTGTCCGGTCGTTCCAAGTTTGAACATGCACTTGTCAGCGGCTGGGCTTTATGGATGAAGGATAAGAAGGCTTTCCCTTTAAGTGACCATTCAGACTTCAAACAGCTACTAGATTTTGTGAGGGCGTGTAGACCTCGAACAGTCCTAACATGTTTCGGAGGTAGATTCAACGCGGTCTTCGCTAATCAAGTTGAGAAGAAGCTTGGTGTTGAGGCGAGACCATTAGACCTGATCCCGACGACTTTCATACCTGAAAAGCCTAGGCCGAGAGTAAGAGAGTGCGTTAATCATATATTGAAGGTTACGCGTATGCCGGGATTCATATACTCTAAGAAATGGATAATGAACGAGATGAAACCGTTAGGCTTCTCGAGGAGAGAAGTAGAGGAAGCCCTAGACAACTTGACTAGAAGGGGGATACTCAGGATCTCGAGAAACGGATAGAAGATAATAATTAGGTCTGTTGGAGGCTGCTTAATACCTCATCTACACTATAAAACGTTCTGTTTGGGAGCTTCTCAAGCAAGGTGTATGCGTGTACTCTTCTGTCGTCTGATAAGTCGATTACCTTCCATCCCTGATCCTTGATGAGTTGACGTTTTGACGCCGGGAACTTCGCGTCCTCCATTAGGACTTCTTTTAGGGATAGTTGACCCTTGCCTTTCGTGACAGGTGGAAACTTCTTCGTCTGCCTGTAAATTTTGTATCGGGCGGCGTCCTTATACATCTTCACGTTGTGAAAGGAGATGACAGCCGTATCAAGTTTTCTACTTGTAACTTTCCTATCGATCTCCAATAGCTCTTCATCGTCGAACTGGTAGATATTATGGACACCCTTACCGAAAACTCGTGTGTAGAGGGTGTCAGAGTCAAGTGCCGGTTCCTCTTTTGAAATGTCCACGCAGTGGATTATCCCACGCTTCTCCATCAGATTTATTAGGCTTGACGGTACCGGTTCACCAATCTTCCTCCTCACTTCCCAGACAAGCCTGACACCCTTCAAATCAACGCTTTGGAATAGATCATCTATAGATCTAATCTTTTTAGGGCTAAAATCAAGAGTTGTGGGCGTTACCAGAACAAGGAACCTAGCCTTTAGAACCTTACAGATATCCCTCATAATTTCGAGGGTGGCTAAAGCGTTCCCAACCGGTTCCATCCTATACTTGTGTGTTACATTCCTATGACAGCGAACAGAAAACTCAAAGTCTGGTGGTACCCTACGCCTCCAAGACTCTACAAGTCTAAGGTTAGGTATCTCATAGAAGGTTGAGTTCACCTCGACGAAGTTGAATGCTCTCGCATAAGCATCTAAAGGCTTCAAACCCGGAACTCTAAAGTATGCCCAACCACCCGTTCCAATCAAGAACTCCGTCATTGGATTACTCCTTCAAAAATGAAATAAGACGAAACCCTAATTTATTATTTGATGATAAACCTGTGGATGAGACTGTCTTGGCGAGGTTACTTTTCGGTACGAGCGGTTGGTCCTATAAAGAATGGGTGGGCCCATTCTACCACAAAGCAGAGAACATGTTCAGCTATTACGCCAAGTTCTTTAATACAGTCGAGATTAACTCAACCTTCTACCGATATCCCTCAAGAGCAACGATATATGGCCTAAACAGAACCTCGCCCGAAAACTTCGTCTTCTCAGCCAAACTTCCAAAACTCATAACGCATGAGAAACGCCTAAACCCTGACCTGAATGTAAAGAGTGACCTTCTCCGCTTCCTGGAATTGCTCGAACCGCTCAAAGCACGTGGTAAGCTCGGCTGCCTACTCATCCAGCTTCCTCCAAGCTTCATCTACGAGCGTGACGTTGAGAACCTTAAGGCTTTTTTGGAGGTGCTTCCGGAAGATTACGAGTTCGCAGCGGAGTTTAGAGACCACTCATGGCTCCGGGATGAGACGTGGAAGATGCTAAAAAAGTATAATGTAGCCTACTGCATCGTTGATGAGCCGTTGCTCCCTCCGGAAGTTCATGTTACAGCTGACTTCGCCTACTTCCGCTGGCACGGCAGAGGAACAATGCCCTGGTACGACTACCACTACAGCGAGGAAGAGCTGAGAGAGTGGGTTCCAAGAATAAGGAAGACAACCAACAGAGTGGATAAAGTCTATGGATACTTCAACAACCATTACCACGGCTTCGCCATCGAGAACTGCATAGAGATCCTAGAGATGCTCAATGCGGCAAAGCCTGAACACAGCAAAGTCAAGGAGAGGATAATACGACATAACGTTCGGAATAGGCCTATGATGTACGAGATGAAACTTGAAGAGTTCGGCGTCCAAATCTCAGAGTTAAGCGTCGAAGACCTCCTCCTGAGATTGACTGATCGGCGAAGGTTCAAGAGAGGAACCGAGATCGGCGATGAAGAAGTAGATGTATTAGAATCTCTGAAGGGCATCGTTAAGGCGAAGGTAAGAGATTACATCGTTGAAGTAAACTTTAAAGAACGAACCTTAAGGCATAATTGTGAAGACTGGCGAAAGGGGCTGGGAATAAAACGCTTCTGTAAACACCTAGTTAAGGTCTTCACCACCATCAATCCGGAAGAGTCGGAGAACATCCTAAGAGACATCTTAGAGAACAAGGAGGGCTGGAGATTCCAGTACGCAAACGATTGGAGCTGATCATCCATCATCCACTAGTTTTATCTTACAATGAAAGAATAATAAATTTGGAGAAGGCTGGATGTCGGGGTCCTTGATATTCGAGGATTCAGAGAAGCTCTCGCCTAGGTATGTGCCTAAGGTTCTCCCTCACAGGGAGGAACAACTGAGTCTACTACACTCCCTATACAAAAGTGTTCTGGAGAACCCTAAGGAGGCTTATATGCGGGTCTGTCAGCTCGTGGGTCCAGTTGGAACCGGGAAGACCTGTACGGCTCTACGTTTCGGTGAGACGGTTGAGGAGGAAGCCGAAAGGAAGGGCTTCAAAGTCAAGCATGTGTACCTGAATTGTAAGCTTGAAGGTGCCAAACGATTCATCCTTTATAGGAGCATGCTGAACAAGATTGCTCCCGGAACAGCTACTCGAAGCCTAAGCCCCGAAGAGATGCTAACTCGGCTAGTTCAATACTTGGAAGAGAATGATGAGTACATCCTAATCACCGTCGATGAAATCAGCTACTTCCTCAAGAGCTCTAAGGAGCACCTAATATACGACCTTACACGCATAAACGAGTTGACTTTGGGGAGACCCTGCCGCGTCTTGGGCGTAGTCTTCATAGCTCGAAGCCTCTCATTCCACAAGATGCTTGAGGAGAGCGAGAGGTCCACGCTCGGAAAGATTATAATCGACTTTCCCCGCTACAGCGGTGAACAGATAAAGGATATTTTACGTCTAAGGGTTGAGGAGGCCTTCAAGCCCGGCAGGATCGACGATGAAGTCCTCACTTACGTAAGCGACGTTACGGCCATGCCTCCGATAAATGGGGATCTCAGGGTTGGCTTAGACCTACTCTTGTATGCTGGTATCCTGGCTGAGAGGGAAGGATACGACCGGGTTCTACTAGATCACGTCAGGAGGGTTCACGGGGAGACATATCCAGGAATCACGAGTGAGGATATATTGTACATGGATCCCGACGAGAGGCTGATACTGTGGGGTCTCGTTAGGGCTTTGAGGGTGAATAAGACCGCCTACGTAAGCCTCAAGGATATTAGAACTGAGTATTGGGTGATCTGTGAGGAGCAGAATGTTGAGCCCGTTGAAGAGATTGAGGGCTACGTCCAAGACCTCATCTATAGGGGTATCGTGGACATGAAGAGCCTCACCGAGTTTGGGATAATGGGTGTCTCAACCGAAGACCTTGAGAGGTTCTTGGACATGATCGTTGAGAAGTTGAAGCGTGGTGTGAATGAGTTTAGAGAGGAAACGGAAAGTATGGGCTGAGGTTGAAGCCGGCCTTGGAAGCAGCGGTAGGATAAAGATACTCAAGTACCTAATAGAGCACCCGAACACACAGTTCACACGTTATAGGTTGAGAAGGCCGACTGGACTCTCAACCGAGGAGGTTTCGAGGAACATCCAGATTCTTGTCAAACTGGGATGGGTTAAGGAGTTTCCACACGAACCGAAAACTTACCAGATCAACCTAGATAATGAAATTGTAAGAATCATCTCAGATTTTTTCAAAAATCTTAGAAAGATATGAATAAAAATTAATGTTTCTGATGCTTCGAGAGGAAATGAGGGTTTAAGGGAGCCCCCTCCCCCCAAACCTTCCCGCACCTATTTATACACCTTAACGTAGAACGTGATCCGACTGGTCGAGGGGAGGTGAGTTAGAGTGCTCGGCGATGATTTGACCGTTCTACCTGGGGTTGGACCTGAAACCGCAGCGAAGCTCATCAACGCCGGCTACACGACGATAGCGGCTATAGCCGTTACACCACCGAAGGAGATAGATAACAAGACTGGGCTGGGGTTCAACAAGATCCTGAAGATCCAGGAGGCCGCCAGGAGCATGATCACGGTAGACTTCAAGACGGCTCAAGAGCTGTATGAGAAGAGGAAGGCCATGCGGAAGTGCACGACTGGAAGCAGCAGCCTCGACAGGATACTTGGAGGGGGAATAGAGACTCAGGCGCTGACCGAGTTCATCGGCCAGTACGGCTCCGGGAAGACCCAGATATGTATGATGCTCTCGGTTACGGCGCAGCTACCATACGAGAAGGGTGGACTGGAGGGAAACGTCGCCTTCATAGACACGGAGGGAACGTTCATGCCCGAGAGGATATATGGGATCGCAACCAAGATGGGGCTCGACCCAGCTGAGGTTGCCAAAAACATCCTCCTAGCGAGGGCGTACAACAGCAGCCACCAATGCCTCTTGATAGACCACCTCTTCAGGCTATGCCCAGAGAACAACGTGAAGCTGGTCGTGGTCGACTCGATGATCTCCCACTTCAGGGGTGAATACGTCGGGAGGGAGACGCTCTCGGAGAGGCAGCAGATCCTGAACATGTACCTTCATAAGCTCATAAGGCTGGCTGAAGCCTACAACCTAGCCGTCGTCGTGACCAACCAGGTTCAGGCGAATCCCATACCTTATCAAGGTGGTGCCGAACGGCCTGCTGGAGGCCACATCATGGCCCACGCATGCACCCACAGAGTCTACCTACGCAAGAGCAGCAACGGCGTCAGAGTTGCAAGGATTATAGAC
>QMYL01000044.1 GCA_003662645.1 Candidatus Bathyarchaeota archaeon | reverse complement strand
CTTATACCCCTTGTATTCAGTTCATCGGCGATCCTCTCCGCCTCCTTGAAGAACTCCTCGGAGACCGGTATCACCCTGACCTGGGTCGGTGAGAGCCATAGGGGGAGCATGGGAGCCTTACCCTCCATCTGCTCCTTGTAGGCCTTCTCGAGTATGGCGTATATGTCCCTCTCTATGGCCCCGCTTGGGGAGCAGTGGAGTATGAGGGGGTACTTCCGCTCACCATTCTCGTCGATGTAGGTTATGCCGTAACGTTTGGCGTTCTCTACATCGATCTGATCCGTCGAGAGGGCTGAGGCCTTATCCAAGTTGTCGACAAAGTTAAACTCCCACTTCAAGACGAAGTAGAAGAACTGCCTATCCCACATCTCTACAAGGGCCGGCTTACCGAAAGACCTGACCAGAGACTTGATGAACTCGCTGTTCTCTTGATAGAAGTCCTTCGTGAACCTTATCGCCATCTCATAATCGTCCCTCGTGAGCTCCAAGCCCTCCTCAAGCGTCTCCATACTCAGCTTCAGCCTCCTCATGAACTCCTCCTTAGCCTGCTCAAAATCCGCGCAGAGGGCGTGACAGTCCGGCATCGTGAAGGCTCTGAGCCGCCTTAAACCTGATAGCTCACCGCTCTTCTCCCTCCGGAAACTGTACCTAGTGAGTTCGTATATCCTCAGGGGTAGCTGCCTATAGGATATCTGGGCGTCATGCACCATCAAGAACTGACCGAAGCAAGCGCTGAACCTGAGGAAGTAATCCTTATCCTCAGACCTAACTATATACTGGCGCGCCGGGAACCTATCCAGGTAGTCGGCTAGGCTTGGGTGCTGGAGGTCGTACATGACAGGAGTCTCAACCTCCATGGCCCCATACTCCATAACCTTCTCTGTAACGAACCTCTCAAGGAGCGACTTTATCAACGCCCCCTTCGGGTACCACCTCATATTTCCAGGGTCGCTTCCAGGCTCGTAGTCAGCTATCTCAAGCCTCCTCATCAGCCTCACATGGGGAGGTTCCTCCCTAGCAACCCTAACCTTCGATATCTCATACCTAGCAAACTTCTCGAGGTTCTCATACCCGGAGAAGTCGAACTCCTCAACGGGAACCATCTCACCGTCAGGCTTTAGGATGAACCAGTATGACCTTATCTTCTCCTCGGCCTCCAAGGCTTTAGATACAACCTCAACCTTCCCCTCCACCACTTCGGGCCTTATGGTTCTAGACTGCTCGGCTAAGGGGTGCCCCTTTATCGAGATCGAGAACTGCTTACACCAGCCAAATGGGGCTCGATGGGTCTCTATACCCATACTCCTCGCATAGCTCTCCATCTCCTTTAGCACCCTCAACGCATCACCCGGCTTAGCTAGGTTGCTGCTCAGGTGGGCGTATGGGTATATCAGAATCCTATTGGACTTTATCCTCCCTAGGTACTCCCTAAGCTCGTCTATCGCCCTCCTAGCGACGGATTCATCATCTCCTTCCTCAACCGATACGAAGAGAACCACTAGGTCTTCGAGTTTGTAATCCCTCTTCTCAACCTCCTCTGCAACCTCAATCTCCTTCTGGATCGGCCTGTATTGGATGTAATCCGCGTGGAGTTGGAGTATCCTCAACGTCCTCCGCCACCAAACAACCTCTTTACATTATTGAAGGTTGAGCATAAAAGGTTATCAACGTTCACCATTCCTAACCGCAGAGTATCTCCTTAACAACCATCCGCCCGCGCTTCTCCCCAGTCTTTGGTGAATCCTCACACCGTCTAGTCCTAACAGAATTTCTAGACGCCCCCAAGCCTGGGCAGTTATGCATCTCAGGGAGGCGATGTTCACTGCAGTATAGGCCTCCACATCTCTTACATCTGAAGAGCATCTCATTCACCGGCCTCAGGCAGTAGTGGCAGAAGGATTGAGCCGGCCCGAGTACTGATATGGCATCAGATGGGGGCTCGACGCCATAGATCGCGGCGTAGATACTCGAGGCTATCTTCTTCACGGTCTTCTTGCAAGTCTCCTCAGGGATCGAAGCGTCCGGTAGTATAAGCTGAACCCTGTTCTCACCGTACTTTATGAAGACATCCACGACCCGGTTGTCCTCCTCAACTCGACCGCGCCAACCGAGACCATCGGCTATCCTATCGAAGTTGAGCTCATCCCTGAGTAGTCTATTTAAGCTCGCCAACGCCACCGCGTTCAGTAATATAGAGAAGACCAACCCCGACATCGATGCATCACCCTCCTCCTTCACCTACATACCTGAGGGTAACCTTCACAAGTAGGAAGCCATCCTCATAGTTATATTTAACCCCTACGGGCTCGAAGCCCCTGGGGATACGGTAGGTCCTCTCGAACCTCCTACCGCCAGACTCAGCCTCAACCCTCACCCGGTCCGCGAAGGTCTCGACGTGGATATCCTCCTCCCTGAAGCCGGGCATCTTGAGTGTTATGAGGTACTCCTCAATCTCACCTATCGACCTCCTCCCTCTCTCAATCTTTAAAACCTCCGCGACCTCCTCCCTCTCCTCCGGAGCCAGAAGCCTCAGCATCCTCCTAGGACCGAGTATCCATGGTAGGAGAATTATGAGGAAGCTCAATATCATGAAGAGCGCCATGATGAGGAGGGCGGCTAGGCCGGTTACCCTCCCAAGGATGAAGGGGAATATAACTATAATGCCCTCCCCACCCGAGGCTGAGAGAACGGTTGCGGCCATTATTAGGAAGATTCCCCCCATTATTAGGGCCATACCTAGGTGTGGCAGCCTCTCCGGGGTTATCAGCCTGCCCTTAACCGAGCATTCTGTGCATAGGTCTAGGCTGTGGTTGTAGCAGTTTTGGCACACCCTACGTCCACACGCTCGGCATGTGAATCTGGCCTCTCCCTCCCCGCATATCTCACATCTATCTATCCCAGCTCACCTCCAATCCAACATCATATTTCTATATGAAGTTGTGGTAGGAGTATGGTGAGTAAGATCATGACTATGAATATTAGAGAAATTAGGAGCATGAGTCTCATAATCCTTCTGCTCGAGCCGAAGACTATCGGTATTGGCCCTATCAGTATTACTCCCCCAACTTCCCCCCTTCTCTCCTCCTTCCCAAACCTCCTGTAGGATGTCAGGCTTATGATGAGGATTAGTATACCAGCCGCCACCATTATGAAGCCAACTATGTAGAGGAGGCCGATCAATTCCCCACTTGGCATTCAAACTCCCAAGTAATTGAAGTCTATGAACTCAAACTTAAGGTTTTTTGGTTAGTGTGCCTGAGGATTTCTAAAAGGTTTCTAGTCTTCTGAGGAGGTATCCATCTCTCCTTTTTAGACTCTATATCTCCACCTCTCAATCATCTTCTCCCTCTTCACGGCAGGACTGCGGCGGTACTCCTTATAATGTTCCTTACAGAGGTATGCCCTCCTGGAGCCGGATACCTTGAGCCCTGCCGCCGTCACCTTATCGATCGGGAGGGAACGGACAGCCTCTTTATCGCACCCTATGACGCTACACTTTATACCCTTCGATACCCTACCCATCCAACGGACACCCTCAGAGAGCCCTGAAGGCTTTCATTTGATATGAGCCGGTTTATCCTAATATCCTTTACCTATCTTGACATCTCGTATAGTTTTCCGGCTCTCTCATAGATTTCGTTCTTACCACCGAAGTTTGAGGGTCCAACGTTCTCGATTAGGATCGAGGCCGAGGCCGAACCGACGCATGCACACCAGATGGGCTCCTCACCTCTAATATACTCGGCTAGGAAGGCCCCTATGAAGGCATCCCCAGCTCCCGTCGTATCCACAACCTCCCTAGGTTCATATGTTGGTATTTGGCGTATCTTCCCATCGATTGAGAGTATTGAACCCCTCCTCCCCATCGTTACTATAACAATCCTCACGCCGTATTTGTGGATCCTTCTTACGGCCCTTCCTAAGTCTACCTGTTGAGTTATGACCCTTACCTCATCCATGGATGATTTATATATGTCCGCCTTTCCCAAGATTTTTGGTTTCCTCATCTCTGTTAGGTATACCGTTCCATCCCCTCTGAATGACCTCACAAGCCCTTGCGGGTCGATTGAGAGTGTATCTGCTAGGTCCCGTGCCTTACCTATCACTTTGCTTGACACCTCGTTCGCGATGGGTGATACGTGGACAGCCTTGGCTTTTAGGTCGTTAGGTATATCCTCAACACCTATCGGTGGTGCCCTACTCTCTAACTTCAGCGTCCTCTCCCCATCGGTGTAGTCTATCCTAAACCGGGTAGTCTTAGCGTCCTTAATCACCATGAGCGTCGATAGGTTGACCCCCTTAGACCTCAACCATCTAATATACTCTCTGGGGAAGTCTCCGCCAACCTTCGAGATGACTGATACCTCCGCCCCTAGCGCTATAGCTGCCAGTGAGACGTACGTTGGAGGTCCACCCAGTGTAGGTTTCGGCTCATTTATCCTCGGCGAGGTTATGAGATCTACCGCGAAGTGTCCAACAGTAACTATATCGAACATCTCTCCAAGAAAACTTATAAGATAAGAATATATCTGTGTATGGAGTTTCTATTCTTAGTTGGTGTCTGAAGTGCCTGTAAAACGTAAGAGTCGGGGTAGATCTAAGGGCGGGAAGGGTAGGAGCGACTACGTCCAGTGCAGTATATGCGGCGAGCTCGTACCTAGGGATAAGGCTAAGAAGTTCTCTAGGAGGATCTCGATAGTCGACCCCGTCTTGGCCAGAGAACTCCAACAGAAGGGGGCATACCTACCGAGGATTGTGGATACGAAGTATTACTGCATCTCCTGCGCTGTCCATAGAGGCTTGATCAAGGTCAGGTCCAAGAATGAGCGGAAGCGTAGGAGGAGATGAAGAAATTTTTGAAATTTATTTTTAGTTAGGCGTTTCAGCGTAGTATCTTTGCGATGTTCCTGTTCCTCTCAACTCCGAAGAACTTAGCTATGGGTTTACATTTCGTTCTGAGGAGTAGGAGGTGTGGCGCTCTTAGCCTCTTTATCTCGGTTATCGACTCAGCATATCCCATCCCTTTGGCTATGACCAAGTCGGCTGAGTTGTAGTATTTCAGGAACTCATCGCTACACTCCTTTAGGGATAGGCCCATCGTGTCTGTCCCAATCGTTATCAGGGCGCTGGCAACCTTATCCATTCCAACATAAATCGCATCCTCCAATGTGGCGTCGTTACATACAGGCCTATCCTTAACGGCTACAACCACGCGTTTACCCATGCCCCTCATCTCGCGGACGAGTAGGGTGTCTAGGGCTATCTCACCAGCGTTATCGGTCAAATACAACACAAGAGATGAATCCTCGAGTATACTGAAGGCCTCATCTATGTTGTCTATGGCCAGGTCTTCCTCAGCCCTCCTTATCAGCTCTCCAAGCTCATCGAGGCTTATCGTGTGATCTGGAATGTTGAACTCTATTATGTTACCGACTATCGCGCATAGACAGGCCTTCCTGAAGCGTTCAATCGGAGATTTACCTACGGAGATCAACCTCTCCGCGTATGGAAGTACCTCCATAGCCTTCGCGTTACTCATCCGCTTCTTCTCGGCTAGGGGGTCTGGGTTCCCGGTGACCTCCTTTATAAGCCTCTCCCTCATAGTTCCCAGCTCTGATGGTATGGTCGTCGGCTTGAAGTTCTCGGATAAGAGCTTAAAAAGTGAGCGTATGGCTCTGATCCTTACAATTTCATCCTCGGTCGCTTCAAGGATCTCCATATATCCCCTCTGGAATGTGCAGAAGGCGCATTCAACCCCAACCTTCAACCTACTCCATCCCCTAAAAAGGAAGAATGGATGTAAGGAGCTCTAGGTCTTTGTTATGGCTTCCACAAATTCGAGCATAACCTTGTAGGGGTCCTTTGCCTTCACTATCCCGCTCGCAACCAGTACACCCTCGGTTCCAAGCCTCAGGGCTGCAGCTACATCCTCACCGCTCGTTATTCCTGCCCCGCAGAGTATTATCACATCTGGGTTTATCCTCTTAACCAGCTCAACGGTTCCGGTGACGACCTCAGGCTTAGCTCTTGAGACCGGTATTCCTGTCCCTATCAGCTCTGGGGGCTCAACCGCTATCATGTCTGGTTTTAGGGCTGCGGCTGAGGCGCTCACGTCGGCGTTATTCGTGCATACCACTGATGCCAAGTTGACCTCCCGCGCTCTCTTTACTGCCTCATCTATATCTGCGAGCCTCAGTCTCCTCTCTGAGTGGTTGATTATAGTTCCTACAGCCCCAGCCTCCTTCACAGCCTCGGGAAGTACATGTCCAGTGAAGCTGCCGGGCTTTATCGGGTCTATATGTTGCGCGAAGACTGGGATCTCAACCTCGCTCGCGATGGTGGGTATATCGACGAACTGCGGCGCCACCCCTATACAGACCTCTGATTCAAGGCTGACCTTCTCCGCCTTCTTCGCCAACTCTAAGGCCCTTCTACCTGTGGCCTCTGAGTACGTCTTGAAGTTGACGAGGATGAAGGGCGTCCTTATCTTACCCAACGTGATCACATCCCATCATTAAATTCGCTACCAGACCACTTCTAAACGTTTAATCTCTATTTAACTTTTCTACTGCGCTGGGTTTCTGTATGGAATAATCAAGAGGGCTAAGTATAGTAGTATTGCCCCACCCTCTTCTGGTACTTATCCAGCTTTGAACCCTCCTTATTAACCCTAGGCCTCTTCGTGTCGGGGTCCCTACGGAAGGTTATCCCCATATCCTTCAGGAATAGGTTCATCCCATCCCTGAGGCTCATAGGCTCCTCAGCTATACCCTTGACTCCGGGTTCACCCCTGAATATCATGAGCCTGTCGGCTATGAAGTCTTGGGCTACGACGTCATGTTCAACCACAAAGGCTGTGGCATTCTTCTCCTCAGCTATTCTGCGGATTATCTTGGCCACTGTGAGCCTCTCCTCCACATCTAGGTATGCGCTCGGCTCGTCTAGGAGGTATAGTTCAGCATCCCTTGACAGGCACGCAGCTATCGCCACCTTTTGTAGCTCACCCCCACTGAGCTCCTTAACAGTCCTGTCGGTTAGGGCCTCGATGCCCAACGGTCTGATTATCTCGCTTCTATACCAGCTCGATGTATACTCCTCCTTCGCTACGCTTCTCAGCAGCTCCTCAACTGTGCCATCGTAATCTGTCGATATATATTGGGGTTTATATCCGACGGTCAGATTATACTCAGCTGGGGG
>QMYL01000043.1 GCA_003662645.1 Candidatus Bathyarchaeota archaeon | reverse complement strand
TAGAGGAGAGGATCTTCGAGGTTGGGAGTAGACTGGACATAGAGCGTTGGGTTAGGAGAGCTATAAATGAGGGTGCACAAGGTGGAGGCTTCATCTTATGTCCAACAGCCATGCCATTGACTACTCCCCTAAGTGAGAGGATAAAGGAGAACATAATCCACTACATAGACTGCGGATTGAAATATGGAAAACTAGGGCATGTAAGGGGATAAAACTCCCCCCGGAGAGGATGCAGCAGATAAATTATTTATGTGATGAGGATAGCGTTAACCAATAATATAGTTTCCACCAATCCTTTCGATCCGCCTCTCCGGCAGGCCTATAGCTCTCTCATAGTCATATATCACCCTCGAGACTACGGTCCAAGCCTCGAGCATCTCGGGATCTATGGAGAAGATATCATCCATGAGGCTCAAAGTCTCCTCCTCGAATCGTCCGGCAGGGAAGCCTCCGACGACAACCATCGGTTTATCCTCCTTTGAGAGTTCATCCATCAACTCCTGGAGTAGTTTGGGCTCCCCAGCCCTGCTCAGGGCAACCTTATAGGATGGCTTAACCCTATCGATGAGATCCTTTAGGCTCTCTCTCCCGATCTTGAGTAGGACCTTTCCCTCTGGCGGAACCCTACCCAACTCGAAGAGCTGCTCGATCAACCCTATGAAACGGTTATAATTCCTCGGGAGTCTGGTCTCCGGCGAGATCGAGATCACATAATCGTTCAGTGTGTGAACGTAGACCTCTAGAAGCCCCTCACGGTTTAGAGGTGAACCCAAGGCCTCCAGGAGGCAGAAGTGGACTATGTCGGGTCTACCCCTCTTCCAGTCCCTCTTAAGGCTCCTCATCGCGGGATGGTGGTAGGACCTGTCAAGGATTATGAGCTTCGGCGGCTTCCCAACCCTCCTCGAATGGCTCAGGACCGATGGGTGCCCCCATAGGCTCTTCGGGACCACCTCTAGGGCGGACTCGGCCAAAATAAGGAGCAGACCAGCCATGAAGCTACCATCCCCAGTCAATATCGGATCATAACTTTATCTAATGGAACCATTACTGGCGGGCCCGGCGGGAATTGAACCCGCGACCCCCGGGTCTCTCCATGTGAGGGAGCTTCACGGTGTTCCCGTCCGCTTAAAAGCCCGGTGCTCTGTCCTTGCTGAGCTACGGGCCCTTCAGATCGAGCTTAACCTTGCCTCCTATCTTTTATGGTTGATTTTTAGGTATTTAGGTTTACCCTTTTCGTTTGAGCCATTTATATAAGTGTCTGGGTTCAATTAATGGTTGTGTGTTTGAGGGGGGTCTAGACGTGATTGAGGTCTCGTGGGATGAAGCTATTAGGAGGAAGTATCCTGAGCCCGTTGTTTTGGTTGTGAGCTGTGATAGGGAGGGTAAGCCTAATGTTATGCCGGCTGGTTGGTGCATGGTCACCTCCGGGAGGCCTCCCATGTTGGCTGTCAGTATAGGTCATGGGCGTTACACCCACAAATTGATCGAGGAGACCGGTGAGTTCGTTATAGTATTCCCGAATGAGGAGATGAAGGAGATGGTGGAGTATACGGGCTCCTGCTCTGGGAGGGATGTCGACAAGTTTAAGGCCTTCGGCATAGAAACCCTTAAGGCGAAGCGTGTTAAGCCGCCGTTGATTAAGGATGCTGTCGCATGCTTCGAGTGTAAGGTTAGGGGGAGGCTGGTGACGGGGGATCATACGATATTCGCCGGTGAGGTTGTGGCGTCTCACATATCGGAGAAGTATAGGTATAGGCTCTACAACTTCGGCAACAACTTATTTAAGACTATACCGGGATGAACCGAAAAACTTCCGTTCCCTATCTAAACTATGGCTCATCCATTTTGATCCCGTTTATCCTATTTTTCTTTCCCTTCTCCTCTTCATAAGCATTAGAAGCGTGAGGGTGGAGACGGCGACGTTACCGATCACGGTCACTAGGAAGAGGAATCGTGGGCTGAACATGTTCTAAAGTATTGGTACGCCGTCAAGCCGAGGTAGACGTTGCGAAGCAGCCATAGACCCACACTCAAACCTAGAAGGAAGCCATATAGGGTTATGGTGTAAAGTCGGATGTTGAGCCCCAGTATGCTGTTCAGCCTCTTCTCAGTCATTTTAATGTGCGACTATTTTTATCCCAGAGTAACGTTAAGGGATCGTGGTTGCGATGAAGCCGAAGGTCTCGGTTGTCAGGTCGGATGGACACTATGATGGTGTATCTAAAGCTCTAAGCCTGATAGAAGATCAGGTTAAGGAGAGCTTGAAGGGTAGGAGGCAGGTCTTAATAAAGCCTAACTTCGTCTCCACGAGAAGGCAGCTTGCAGCCACACACGTCGATGCTGCAAGGGCCGTTCTAGATACGATAACGAAGTATTACTCCGGGAGATTGATAATTGGGGAAGGTCCGGCAAGTTCGAGTTTAAAGGAAGGACTCGTTAACTTCGGCTATCTAGAGCTTAGAGATGAGTATGGTGTGGAGTTTGTGGACCTTAATGAGGACGACTACATCGAGGTTGAGGGATTCGACTCACACTTTAGACCTTTGAGGTTCCGCATATCCAAGACGGCTGTGGAGAGCGATTATAGGGTCTCGTTGGCCATTCCGAAGACCCACGACACCGTGATAGTAACCCTAACGATCAAGAATATGGTCGTCGGAAGCTTAGTTGACCACGACAAGTCCAAGGTCCACCAGGGATATAAGGGCATAAACATGAACATCGCGAAGTTAGCTAGGTATGTGATGCCGAACCTCGGGGTTGTGGATGGTTACGTTGGGATGGAGGGGGGAGGCCCCGTCTCCGGCGACCCGGTAGATCTCAGGGTTGCGGCTGCCAGCCTTCACCCCATATCCCTAGATGCAGTTATGACCAAGATAATGGGTTTTGACCCCTCTGAGATAGGTTACTTATATCACCTAAACCGTTGGGGCTTCGGAGCCATAAACTTGGATGAGGTTGAGGTTTTGGGTGTCCCGGTTGGGGAGGTTATGAGGAGGTTTAGGCCTCACCCCAATTATAGCGAGATGCTTAGGTGGAGGTTGTGAGGAGTTATGTTATCCCCAGCCTTTAGCCATCATTATGGAAGAGGCTCATCCCCGTCTATGTGGATGTCGACCACAACCGGTTGCCCATTCATCACCATCCTTACACCCTCTCTTAAGGCTTGGCCGAGCTGGTCGGGTTCGTCAACCGTTACGCCGTGGCACCCCATCGCCTCGGCGACCGATACGAAGTCCGGGTTTTCGAGTTCCACGGATATGAGCCTACCCCCGTAACGGCTCCTCTGGTGGTGTTTTATTGTTCCTAAGGCTCCATCGTTAAATATACAGACCATTATCGGTGCTTCTTCCTGGAGGGCTGTCGATAACTCGTGCATGCTCATGTAGAAGCCTCCATCACCGCAGATCGCCACCACAAGCCTTTCAGGCTCAGCGAGCTTGCATGCTATAGCTGCTGGGATGGCGTAACCCATCGGCCCGAAACATCCGGATTGTATCCACGTTCTGGGCTCGTATATCTCTATGAAGGTTGAGGCCCACATCTTGTTGTTTCCCGCATCGATCGTAAGGGTGGCGTCCCGTTTTAGGGCTCTACGTATCTCGGCGCAGGCCCTCTGTGGTTTTATCGGCCTCTCACTTGAAAGCGTTCTCCGGTAGTGTGGTGAGTTCCTCCATGATTCCCTAGCCTCCTCTAGGGTCTTGAGCCACCCCCTCCGCCGTTCCGTTCCTAAGTCGCTTAGGCTCCCCGCCTCGTTTAGTAACACCCTCAGCACGGTTCGTGCGTCACCTACAATCCCAACCTCGGTTCGATAGTTCCTACCTATCACGGCCGGGTCTATGTCTATGTGGATTATAGTCGAGTTCGGGTTTATGTTGCTCCACCTCTTGGTGCTCAGGGCTGCAAAGCGGCATCCGACCGCTAGGATCACATCCGCCTCCGCCAGGAGTTTATCCGTGTATGTTGGGGCGTAGACACCCATCCTTCCGGCTGATAGAGGGTGGTCCTCGGGGATGGATCCCCTACCGTTGAATGTTGTCACGACCGGAATCATGAGTTGTTCAGCTAACATCCGGAGTTCTCTCCAAGCTCTGCTTGAGTAATGGACCCCTCCACCAGCGATTATGATCGGTCTCTGCGACTCGATGAGTAGTTTTAGAGCCCTCCTTACGGCTTCCGGTTCACCCAACGGCTTCGGCACATTCAGGACCGCCTGCAGGTCTTCGAGCTGCCTCTCAGCCTCTTCACCTAATGGCTGGGTTTGGACATCTAGTGGGAGATCTATATGCACGGGTCCAGGCCTACCCCAGACCGCCCTCTTGTAGGCCTCCTTGATGGTCTCTATCGTCTTCTCCGGTTTGATAAGGCGGGTGGACCATTTAGTTACTGGGCTGAAGATCGCTACGTGATCAAGCTCCTGGAAGGCCCCCCTCCCAAGATGGGTCAGCGGTTGCTGCCCGGTGAAAGCCAAGATGGGAACCCTATCGGTCCATGAGGTTGCTATGCCCGTTAGGAGGTTTGTAGCCCCCGGTCCCCCTGTTCCATCGCAGACCCCAAGCCTACCTGTAAACTTTGCGTAGGCATCGGCCATGTAGGCCGCCATCTGTTCATGCCTGACCAAAATATGCCTTATCCTTGAGCTGTACAGCGCATCGTAGAGGGGACATGTCTGAGAGCCCGGTATGCCGAAAATCAACTCGACACCTAACATCTCAAGGGCCCTAACTATTCCTTCAGCAACCTTTATGGTCATAGAACCGCCCTTCAAACGGCCTCTCAGGTTTGATTCAGTAAACTATCAGGAAACTCTAATATTAATTACCGCCAATAGAGTCCCTACTTCCTCTATGAAATAGTAGCCATGATTGAGGCTGTAAGGAAGTTAGATGAGGCTTGAATAGACTAATAAAAGCTCGAGAGCTGGTTGTCTTTGGCGGGCCCGGGGGGAATTGAACCCCCGACCTACGGGTTAAGAGCCTCAGCCCAACATTACAGACCGACACTTGTTGGTCCGCCGCTCTGCCTTGCTGAGCTACGGGCCCACCTACCCAGCAATCAAACCCGCTTATCCAGTAAGTAACCCTTATAGAAACCTTTAATAACTTTTTTGTTTTCAACCTGGCGTTTTAGGGGCGACCTCACCGTTCACTTAGGCCTTGGAAATAGGGGTTTCAGGTTGGACGCCGACTCGACGAGCTCCTCCATCTCCTCCTTGGAGAGCTCACGATACCTCTCAGCTGCATCTATAACCATCGGGATCAGCCGTATATCGGCGGGGGTAGTCACAGTCGTCACGCCTTCAGAGAGGGCGAACCAGAGGCATAGGTCTATCTCCCTCTGGGTGTCGAAGGGTTCATACCACGTATTGTACCGCCGTTCCTCGGTTGGCCACATCTGCTTCGCGAATGCCTTCATGACTATGGTTCCTATATCCCTCTCCTTGGCCAACCTCAATATCGGCTCGTAATCGTTCTCGGGACACCTATGTCTCCTTAAGACGAAGTTTAAAGGGAAGAGAATGGTCTCAAGGTCGAACCTCTTCAAGGCTTCGATTATCGTCGGAGGCCTATGGCTCGTAATCCCTATATGCTCAATCAAGCCCTCCTCCTCCTTCGCCTCCAGCATAGCCTCAAGCGCACCTCTAGGTCCAAAGGCAACCTCAAGCTCCTTGGGATCATCCAGACCGTGGAATTGGTAGAGGTCTATATAGTCGACTCCAAGCCTCTCCATGGAACGCCTAAGTTCCTCAGCGGCCTCATCCTTAGTCCTCTTGAGGGTCTTACACGCCAAGAAGATTTCATCCCGATAATCCTTGAGGATCGGTTTAAGCCTGAGCTCGGCCTCCCCATAGGATGGAGCAACATCGAAGTGGTTTACACCATGCTCCAAGGCGAGCTTAACAACCTCATCGGCCTCCTTCTGTGAGACCCTTGCGAGGGCCGCGCCACCGAAGGCAACTATACTACTCATATGCCCCGTCTTACCCAATCTCCGCTTCTCCATACTCGAATATCCCTCCAGAGTTATAAGGGAGTTAACTATTTATCTGGTTCAAGGTTGTTTTTAAACTAACCACTCCAGTTGGGTCTAAATTGACAAGTAAACCTAGGGGTTTAATCCAAAGAGATGGGACCGTTCTTGTCGTAATCGATGTACAGGAGAGGCTCTTCCCGCACATACACGACAAGGAGACCGTATCCCTCAACATTCGGAGGTTGGTGAGGTTCGCCTCCATAATCGGGATGCCCATCATAGTAACGGAGCAATATCCAAAAGGGCTGGGCAGAACTATACCCGAGATAAGGGGTCTAATCCAGAACTTGAGGCCGATCGAGAAGCTGGACTTCAACTGCTTCGGCTCTAGGGAGTTCAGGGAAGCCCTAGAGGAGCTCAAGGCGGAGAACTTAATACTGACAGGGATAGAGGCCCACATCTGCGTAAGCCAAACAGCGATAGATGGGGTTGAGAGAGGATACCGGGTCTACATCGTGGCGGATGCAACATCATCTAGGAGGGAGGTTGATAAGCTCATAGCTCTGGAGAGGGCTAGGCAGTATGGAGCTGTAATAGTATCTACGGAGATGCTGATATACGAACTACTGAGGAGGGCTGGAACTAAGGAGTTTAAGGAAGCCTTAAAGCTTGTGAAGCGATGAAGCAATAGAGACGTAGCCCTCACTCCAGGAATAGGCTCACAACCCTGAACCTCTCCACATCGATGAGCCCATAATCCGTAATCTTCAATTTTGGGATCACTGGAAGGGATAGGAAGGACAAGGCCATGAAAGGAGCTTCCAGCCTACAACCTAGAGACCTGACGGCCCTATGCAACCCCTCCATCCTCTCAGCCACGAACTCAGCCCCCTCGGTTGACATGAGGCCAGCTACAGGTAACGGTAGGCTTCTAAGGATCTTACCATCCGATACGGCGACCAAACCCCCACCCATACGAATTATACGCTTAACAGCAGCGTGCATATCCGCATCGTTGGTTCCTAGGACTATTAGGTTATGGGAGTCATGGGCCACAGTTGAAGCTATGGCTCCCTCCCTCAAGTTGAAGCCTTTCACAAAACCTTTACCCATCCTTTTGGTACCCCTATGCCTCTCTATGACGCAGACCTTGGCTATATCTCGGTCCGGGTCAGCCTGAACCATCCCGTCGGTGACCTTCATTAAGTAGTGGAGTTCATCGGTGTAGAGCTCCCCCTCGATTAGGCCTATAACCCTCACGTGGGCTTCATCAGCGTGGTAAGTTATAGTCAGGTCTTCAGGGTGTATCTCACCGATGTTCACGGTTTTCTTACAAGCTATCTTTGGGAGTTCGCCCTCAAGAACCCCGGTGTAGACGCCGTCTCTAGCAACGATCCGGCCGCCGATGAATACGTACCTAGCGTTAAACCCTTCCAGATC
>QMYL01000042.1 GCA_003662645.1 Candidatus Bathyarchaeota archaeon | reverse complement strand
GTGTGAGGGACACGTGTGAGGAGGCCGGGGTTAAGGTAATCACTGGTGACACGAAGGTTGTTGAGAAAGGCTCTCTAGGCGGATGCGTAATAAACACCTCGGGTATAGGGAGGCGAACAGAGGAACTCGAATACAACATTGAGGTCGTGAGGAGGTATAGGGAATTCAAAGAGCGTTGGATACTGGACTCAAACCTGAAGCCGGGGGATAAGATAATACTCTCCGGAACTATTGGAGACCATGGAATGGCGATACTGTCATCAAGGGAGGGATACGGATTCGGAAGCCAGATAGTATCGGATGTGAGACCCCTAAATAAGATGGTAAATCGGATATTGAGGGTTGGTGGGATAGTCTCCATGAAGGACCCAACGAGGGGAGGCCTATCGAACGCCCTGAATGAGTGGAGCGAGAAGTCTGGGGTTGGCATACTAATACACGAGGAGGATATACCGATAAGGGAGGACGTTAAGGCTGCATGCGAGATGCTGGGTATAGACCCACTCGACATCGGGAATGAGGGCAAGATCGTTATAGGGGTAATACCCGAAAAGGCTGGGGAGGTCTTGGAAGAGCTGAGAAAGACAAGTGAAGGTAAGGACGCCCAGATAATAGGGGAGGCAACGGACGAGTTCAAAGAGGTGGTTCTAGAGACCATAGTTGGGGGAAGGAGGATCATAACAACCCCGATAGGAGACCCTATCCCAAGGATATGCTGACCACCAACCGGATGAAGGATGGAAGATGACCCCTAACATGAAGAGAATGGGCTTCATAGTAAACCCGATAGCTGGGATGGGTGGAGCAGTCGGCCTGAAGGGAACCGACGGTAAGGAAATACTAAAAAAGGCGGTAGCCCTAGGGGCTAAACCCATAGCCCCAGCCAAGGCTAGATCCTTTCTCTCCCACCTAAAACCGGTTAAGGATAGTGTCAGCCTCTTAGTCGGAGCCGGGTTGATGGGTGAGGATGAGGCCCGGGGTTTAGGCTTCAACCTCGAGGTAATCGGTGAACCCAAGGGGGAGACCTCAGCCGAAGATACGAAAGAGACGGCGGAGGAGATGCTGAAACTTGGCGTAGAAATACTCGTCTTCTGCGGTGGAGACGGAACCGCCCGGGATATATTAGACGTAGTAGACTTGAAGGTTCCAGTCCTAGGCGTGCCGACTGGGGTGAAGATGCATAGCGCCGTCTTCGCGGTCAACCCACAATCGGCCGCCAACATAGTGATAAATTACCTCGAAGGCGAACTCCCACTCAGGGAGGCTGAGGTTATGGACGTGGATGAGGAAGCCTTCAGGATGGGACGCCTCTCAGCTAGGCTGTATGGTTACATGCTGGTACCTTACGAGCCGACCCTAATCCAAGGGGTTAAGATGGCCAGCCCAGCGACCGAAGATGAACTCCGAAACCAGGCTGCCATAGCGATCTACATAATCGAGGAGATGGAGCCTGATGTTATCTACATAGTTGGGCCTGGAACCACGACGAGGACGATAGGGGACCTCCTCGACGAGAAGAAGACCCTCTTGGGGGTGGACCTATTCTGTAACAAGAAGATCATAGCAGGGGATGTCGGTGAGCGGAAGATCCTGGAGAGGATACGCGGTAGGAGAGCCAAGATAATAGTAACCCCGATAGGAGGACAGGGTTTCATATTCGGTAGGGGTAACCAGCAGATAAGCCCAGCCGTCATCAGGGAGGTCGGCATAGACAATATCATAGTCATAGCGACGAAGCAGAAGCTGAGAGAGTTGAGAAGCTTAAGAGTTGACACCGGGGATCCAGAGCTCGATAGGGCTCTTAGGGGATACATGAGGGTTGTAACGGACTATCGTGAGGAGCATATGATGAGGGTTGAGTGAACCCGTGGAACGCCTTCCTCAGAAGACTATACGCCACTTCCTAACCCTTCTACCCCTAATGTTTATTCTGTAATGACATTTTGGGCATTCGTTATCCTCGGTTATGCGGTATCGGACTATACGATAGCCAAGCCTCTTTATCAAAGCCTCACCACAATTCGGACAGTAGGTATGAGAATACCTATGCCCTATAACGTTCCCGATGTACGGGTATAGGACCCCAGAACTCTTAGCCAACTCATAAGCTCGCTCCAAGGTCTTGACGCTCGTGGGTGGGTTATTGAACTTATAGGCTGGATAGTACCGGGTGAAGTGGAGCGGAGTCTCAGGTCCAGCCTCCTTGAGGTGGCGTTCAACAATCCACCTCAGACACTCCTCATCGTCGTTCACACCCGTAACGACGAGGTTTACAACCTCTACGTGGAAACCCATCCTCTTGGCTTCCCTAACATTCCTCCAAACCTTCTCGACATCGACGCCGCCACAATACTTCAGGTATGTCTCAGCATCCCCCTTGACATCTATCTTCAACCCATCCATACCAGCATCCCTGAGAAGCCTCAAGGCTTCAAGCGTCATGTAACCATTCGACACGTAGCAGCAATATAACCCCTTACCGCTACCCATCTTGAAGAGGGTTAAGTTCCAATCTGTGAGTAGAGTAGGCTCCTGGAAGCTTGAGCATAAACCCTCATCACCACGTTCTAAGGCCTCAGCAACAACCTCCTCGGGTGTATAATGTCTGGACCTCGATGGATCGGGTGGGCTCTTGGAAAGGTCCCAATTCTGACACCATACACAGTCCAAGTTACATGACCAAGTTGAGAAGGTTAGGGCTGTGGAGCCGGGCCAGTAGTGGAAGAAGGGTTTAATCTCGATCGGTCTACTCTCAACCGCGCTTAAGTCGCCATAAATAAGGGTGTAAAGCTTCCCGTCTATATTCATCCTAGTCTTACAGAACCCTCTGCCATTAGGCGGGATCACACAACGCCTCTCACAGAGTCCACACCTAACCATATCTCCACGGAGCTTCTCGTACAAGACGGCCTCCCTGACATTTGGTGAGAGCTTAATATAATCGGTCTCCATCTCCGGTTCTCTACCATCCACCACAAATATTAAGAGTCCAAACTTAAAATAATTCTGGAAGGCTTTTAGAGAGAGCGTAAAGGGTATGACCTTAATAAAGAATAGGTCAGAGCTGCTTGGGAATTCGTCATCAACCTCAAACCGTGAGGCTAGGGAGCTCGCCCTAAAGGCGATAGAGTCGGCTATAGAAGCCGTAAACCCAAGGAAGGTCATCACGTCGAGGGTCTCCCTCTCCGGTGACATACTAAAGGTAGATGGGAGAAGCTTCAACCTCTCGAGGTTTAAGAGGGTGATAGTCGTTGGCGGGGGGAAGGCGGGTGGCTCCATGGCTGAGGCGATAGAGAGGATACTCGGAGACCGGATAGAGACCGGGGTCGTCGTGATCCCGCATGGAACGAGAGACCAATACAAGACGGAAAGGATAGAGCTTCATGAGGCTGGACACCCAATCCCAGACGAGAACAGCGTTGAGGGAGCGAGGAAGATCATTAACTTAGTAAGCCAGACCGGGGAGGATGACCTCGTCATATGCTTAATCTCAGGTGGAGGCTCAAGCCTGATGTGCCTGCCGAGAGATGGAATACCGCTTCAGGATAAGAGGAGGATGACAGACCTACTACTGAAGTGTGGAGCAAACATAAACGAGTTTAACACAGTCCGAAAACATATATCGAGCTTTAAGGGCGGCTCGTTGGTGAGGAAGGTTTACCCATCAACCTTGATAAGCCTAATACTATCCGATGTCGTTGGAGATCCCCTTGAGGTGATAGCTTCAGGACCGACGGTCGCCGACCCAACAACCTTCGAGGATGCGACATACATACTGAGGAAATATGATATCTGGGATGAAACCCCCGAATCCATCAAGAGGGTTCTACTGGACGGTCTGAGAGGGTCGATAGAGGAGACGCCTAAGCCCGGAGACCCAATCTTTGAGAGGGTCTATAACGTGGTGGTAGGGAACAACCGGCTGGCGAGCAGGGCAGCCCTAAAGGAACTGAAGAAGGCTGGACTAAACACAGTGTTCTTAACATCCTTCATGGAGGGAGAAGCTAGGGATGTGGGGATAATGCTCGCCGCACTAGCCAAGGAGGTCAGGGCTTCTGGAAGTCCCGTTCAGAAACCGGCTGGCATAGTTGTGGGCGGGGAGACGACCGTGACTGTAACCGGAACCGGGAAGGGTGGTAGGAACCAGGAGGTGGCTCTGGGCGCAGCCTTAAAGATAGATGGGTTAGAGGATGTCTTGATCGCATCCGTCAGTACCGATGGGATTGATGGACCCACCAATGCGGCTGGTGCGTTGGCTGATGGATACACCATAGCTCGCTCAAGGAGATTAAACCTAAACGCTGAGGAATACTTAAGGAATAACGACTCCTACAACTTCTTCTCAAAGCTCGGCGACCTAGTGATCACAGGGCCGACCGGGACAAACGTGAACGACATATCTATAGTGATAGTTCTATAACCCCTTTAATCTCCCTCTGTCGGTTGTCCCTCTCCCTTCAACCCCTTTAACTCCTTAGCTTCCTCGATGGCTCTCAAGAGGACAGCCCTCGGTATACCAGTCTTCTCGTATAAGTCCTCCACTTCAGCCTCTGCCAGGTCTGAGATAGTCTTTACGCCTGCATCCCTGAGCCTCTCAGCCCTCGCAGGGCCTATACCTCTCAGTCTCTCCAGTCTCTCTGCCTCCTCTATCTCGGCTTCTGCCTCCTCAAACCCCAGCATCCGAATAGTTGTCTCCCCCTCAACCTCTTCAGCCTCCTCGGCCTCAACCCCCCAGTTCATGGAGTATCCGCCTAAGTAGCTCCCGATTATTATGCCGACTAGCGGGATCAATACATCTGTTGTCGGGTTCAGGTTTATGAGAAGCCGGTATCTGGGGAAGAACCAGGATAATATCAGAATCGCAAATAGAAAACCTAGTAGGGCCGGTATCAACAAGATTATCCTTAAGTTCTCCTTTATCCGGTATCCAGTGTATAATCCACCGCAGAGACCACTCGGCATATATGCTATGGCGAAGGTAAGTATGACCGAAACCGCGGCGACCTCTGGGTAGAATATCAGACCAAGGCAGTTTAGGCCCTTAAGCAATACTAGGAGGATTACCCATGGAAAGTCGAGTAGGTAAATCACTGTTAAGAAGACGCCGGCTATTATTCCACCGCCGATTAACATGTGCATTATTTGGTAGATCCTCGAATATCCACCACGCTCTAAAGCCTCTTCTTCCTCATCCACATTCATCACTTATACCTCGTTGAGTTCAGTATATGGTTGAATATCTCCCAGATCTCGGGCTGGTTCCAATATTCACCTATCCCGTAGAGCACCACAAAGGAGAGCTTCTTATCGTAAATCCAAGATATGAACCTCCATGTTCCGTTACAGATCTCACTCCCACCACCTCTCTCAATCCTTAACCCCATGATCATGATCGTCAAGTAATTCGCCTCATAGTTTGAGACCTTGATCATTCCGTTATCGAGGAGCAGGAGGGTTACATTTCCATCGTTAACCTTAGTCCTATTCTTATGATAGTTAAACAGCCTCTCTGCCTCAAAGAGTATAGCTGCTGAGGTGTCATTCACCCTATAACCCCTCAAGCTCGCCCAGTTGCGCACCTTCTCCAAGTAGATCCTAGTCATGTTCTCGTCATAAACAATGAAGAAAACACCTGCATCCTGGCCTGATGAGACGCAGGCCACAGATATTATAACTCCACTACTGTTCTCCTTTTTCCCCGTAACAGCTATCCAATTCCTCGGGAACTCCAGATCGACGAATCTGGTCTCGAGGCGGAAGTAATTCCCCTTAGAGTATTTCATGCTTATGTACTCGACCAGTATACAACTAACTCCCAGTAATGCTGCAAGTATAAGGACAAATATCGCGACTGGTAGTTTCATCCCGAAGAGGCGGGCCCTCATAGTATCATCCAACGTTACTGATAAATCACAACCTTAAAGGAAGGAATAAAAGGATATAAATATGTTTTCATAAGGGACCAGAACTTATCATGGCGGTAAAACTCATATCAACATAAGATAAACTGTTCACGGAGGCTCATCAGAATGAAGGGTAAAATGAAAGTAGCTGTTCTCCATAAGGCTCTGGATATGCGGATCGAAGAGATGGATATCCCGGAGATAGGTCCCGGAGAGGTTCTGGTTAGGATTAGAAGCGTCGGCATATGCGGGTCTGACGTACACTACTACCTACATGGGAGGATAGGATCATTCGTAGTCAGAAAACCGATAATACTAGGCCATGAATGCTCCGGCGATATAGTTGAGGTTGGGGAGAAGGTGGAAAATCTAAAGGTCGGTCAGAGGGTCACCATAGAGCCTGGATTCGTATGCGGAAAGTGCCGCTACTGCAGGGAGGGACGATACAACCTCTGCAGGAAAGTCCGGTTCTACGGAACCCCACCAGACAATGGAGCCTTCGCGGAGTACGTATCAGCACCAGCTGAGAACGCCTACCCAATACCGGATAACATGTCCTATGAGGAGGGTGCAATGATAGAGCCACTGGCTGTCGGGATGATGGCTGCGAAGAGGGGTTCAGTAACTGTTCATGATAGGGTGGCCATACTTGGAGCTGGGCCGATAGGGCAGATGGTCCTCCAAGCGGTTAAGGCACATGGGGTCTTGGAGGCCTACATAACCGATGTGGTCGACTACCGCCTAGAGTACGCTGAGAGGCTTGGAGCCGATGTCACCATAAACCCGGAGAGGGAGGACGTGGTGGGGAGGATCCTAAATCTGACTGGTGGAGAGGGTGCGGATGTGGTTATCGATGCATCCGGAGCCCCACAGGCCGTTCGGCAGGCCTTTGAAGCCGTTAGACCTGGCGGTAGGATAGTGCTCGTCGGTATGTATCCATTTATCAGCTTTGAGGTGCCCCTGCTACTCACAGTTATGAAGGAGATCGATGTACTCGGGGTCTTCAGGTATGCAAACGTATTCCATGATGCGATAAGGTGCGTCTCATCTGGTAGGGTTGATGTAAAGTCACTGATCACTCATAGGTTTCCACTCGATAGGATAGTGGAGGGCTTTGAGACCCAGATAAAGAAGATAGGAAACCCGATGAAGATACAGATCATGATCTGAAATTTCCATCTCCTCATAAATTCTAAAAGGGAATGTTCCATCCTAATTTATTATGAGGAGGTGAGGCTAGGTTTGGGTCTCAAGTTGAAGGTCTTCGGTCCATACGGGCTTATGCCCAGAGTTGCGGATAGACTCGAGAAGGATTTCAATGAATGGTCCGAGAGGAGTAAGGTGGAACTGAAGGATGTAGCTGTGGCGACCGCCAACCTCCCGGATAGGACGATTATCCTTCTAGTACTCTATAACACAAAAGAAAGAGAGTGAGGAATAAAATGAAATTTTTAAACTAATAAAAACTGGATGAAGAATGTGGACTGATGGCGGCTACAGGTATCTAGCCCTTTATGTCCGTTCGGCCTCGG
>QMYL01000041.1 GCA_003662645.1 Candidatus Bathyarchaeota archaeon | reverse complement strand
GCTATAACCTCCTTACCGAGTATGTATGGCCCCAGAACCCCGGTTATGGAGGTGACCGTTATGGCGAGGAGGACTATGGCCAGCCTCTTCCGGTATGGGAGTATATACCTCAATAGGCGTAGGATTAGGACCCTATCCGGTATCCTCCTCTCACGGCTCTCCCCTTCGAACATGCGACGGAAGTGAGGGTGGCGACCCCATCCCAACTAGGCACCCCTCCTCCCAGTCGTCCTCTCCTCCCTAACCAGCCGCTTCCTCTCGGCGTCGGAGGATTGGGCGGCCTTTACCTCAGCCACCGCTAGGGCTTCCTTCTGGGCTTCGTATAGGGTCTGGTAGATGCGGTAGTATGCACCCCTCTTCCTCATCAACTCTTCGTGGGTTCCCTCCTCGATTATACGCCCATCCTCCAGAACAACTATCTTGTCGGCGTTCCTTATTGTGGAGACCCTCTGCGTTATGACGAAGGTGGTCCTATCCTTAAGTAGGGCGCTCAACGCCTGCTGTATCTCGTATTCGGTGTCTACATCGACGCTTGATGTTGAGTCGTCGAGTATCAGTATCCGCGGGTTCATGAGTAGGGCCCTCGCTATCGCTATCCTCTGCTGCTGCCCACCCGATAGGGTTACACCTCTCTCACCGACTATCGTGTCGTAGCCGTTCGGGAGCTTCATGATGAAGTCGTGGGCCTTAGCCATCTTTGCGGCCCTTATTATCTCATCCATCGTCGCGTTCGGCTTGCCGAAAGCTATATTCTCCCTTATCGTTGTGTTGAAGAGGAAGGTCTCCTGTGAGACTATACCTATCTGCTTCCTTAGGGACTTCAACTTTACATCCCTGATATCGTATCCGTCGATCAGTATCCTCCCTGAGGTGACATCGTAGAACCTGGGGATCAGCCTGATTATCGTGCTCTTCCCGGAGCCTGTTGGCCCTAAGAGCGCAACGGTCTCACCAGGTTTGACCTCTAGGTTTATACCCTTTAGGATGAGCCTATCCTTGCTGTACCCAAAGGTTACATTCTCCAAGACCACATGCCCCTTAATCGGGGGCATAGTTATCGCGTTCGGTTTATCCTTTACCTCGGGTACTATGTCGATTATCTCGAAGACCCTCTCGCCAGCCGCAACCATGCGTTGGTATCCAGACCACAAGAAGCCCAACATAACGAAGGGCCTCGTCAACATGCCGACATAGGTGCTGAAGACGAAGAGCTGGTCCAGGGTTAGGCGTCCAGCTATAACCTCTAAACCCCCATACCAGTAGGTTATCACTATAGTTATGGAGGCGATTAGGCTGTTTAGGGGGAGGAATATGCTCCTAACCCTTGTGGCCTCTACCATCGCGTCGTAGTAGTCCTTGTTCGGCTTCTGGAACCTCTTAACCTCGAAGTCCTCCATCGCGAAGGAGCGTACGACGCGTACCCCGACGAGGTTCTCCCACAAGACCGATGTCAGAACCCCGAAGTGCTCGCGGGAACGATGGATTATGGGGCGTATCTTCTTCCCGAATATCGCGAACAGGATAGTTGAGAAGGGGCTTATGGCGAAGACCATCAGGGTTAGGGTTAGGTTTATAGAGATCATCGACATGACTACGCCGCCGAAGAGCATAACGGAGCTTATGAGACCCATTATCTGGAAGCCTAGGAACCACCTTATCCTGTTCACGTCGGTTGTAGCCCTGCTCATCAATTGGCCGGTCTGCATCCTGTCGTAGAAGGCGAAGGACTGCCTCTGTAAAGCCCTGAAGAGGTCGTTCCTAACATCGTAGATCACCTTCTGGGAGAAATAGGCGTTCGCGTAGCGTTGGATGAAGGTGAGGACGCCTAGGATCCCGGTGAAGAGTATTATCTGGAGGGTTATCGACACCAGAGCGTTGAAGTCCTGTGTCTCGAGAACCTCCTTTATGGCCATCCCACCGAGCTTTGGGAGGTATATGTTTAGGTATGTGGATGCCACCATGCAGAGTACGCTGAGCATCAACGCGTACCAGTTTCGTATCATGTACTTGAATAGACGTCTCAGGAAGTGCAAGGAGCCTAACCTTCCTCCTTAATTACCGTTACCTTCTCCTCCCTCTTGATCAACTCTTCTGATATCTCGTTCATCAACTCGATGTATTCTGGGTTTCTATGTAGGGTTGCGTGGGCTAGGACGTTTAGGACCAGCTGAAGGGATGGAAACTTCACGTTCGTCGGGGCTATCTGTCTAGATATGACCTCCTCATAGGCCATCTTCTCGAGGGTCATATACCTCTCCATAAGCTTAACCCACTTCTCCTCCTCCTCTGGTGGTATGTGATAACCGAATGACTCCAAACTTGAGACAGCGCGTTTACAGACCTCCTTCGACCATTTGGCTATATCCTCGGAGCCGGGTATCAAACCCTCACTCAATACGTAGGAGATTATGAACATCTTGGCCGTAGCCCTATAGAACCTCTCGATCAGGTTACCCTTTATATTCACCCTGCTCTGCTCCACTAGACCCGCCTTCTCGAGCATATCTAGGTGGTACACGATCGACGACACGCTCTTCCCCAGAGCCTTGGCTAGCTGGTAAGCCGTCATCTCGTTACGCTTCAGGTTGTGAAGTATCCTCCTCCTGGTTGGGTCGGCGAAGAGCTTCGCGACCTCCGGATCCTTAATCAGTATGAAGTCCTTCATCCTACCTCGAAGTACATAAAAATATAGTGTTACATAAAAATGTATCGCTTCATAAATCTGTACCATTCAAAACCTTTTAAGTATTGAGCCACACTCTCTATTTATAACGGAGAGCGGAAGAGTCGCCTAGATGAGCGTCAGGGAGATCGCGCTGGAGAGAATACGGAGACTCTTCACCCTAGCCATCGAAGTGATCCATGAGCATCCGGATCTGGCGGATAGGTATGTGGAGATAGCTAGGAGGATATCGATGAGGACTAAAGTTCCGATACCCAGGGAGTACCGGCGCCTAATCTGTAGGCATTGCAAAAGGTTTATCTTACCCGGTGTGAATTCTCGTGTCCGCATTCAGGGTAGGAGGGAGCCCCACGTGGTGATTACATGTCTGAGGTGTGGCGGTTACATGAGGATACCTTTAAGGAGGAAGAGGAGAGTTGGCGAGGAAGGTGGTAAGCTCGACGGGTGAGGCTGAACGTATCAGAACGGCTAAGCGTAGGATGGCCCATGAGAAACCCACGGTATGGGTTGGGAAGAGCGGTGTGACCGCATCGATGGTTGGTGAGATAGATAAGCAACTGGAGAAGAGAGGTTTTGTTAAGGTTAAGGTTTTGAGGAGCGCCCTTGAAGAGGAGGGCGTTAAGGATATAGCCAGGAGGATAGCTGGGGAGACGGAGTCCAGGCTGGTCGATATCCGCGGTCACACCTTCATCCTATACAGACCGAAAAAGCCTTTATAAGACCCCATTAATCTTCTACTGAATGGAGAATAGGCTGGGAAGGAAGAAGATTGCCGACACCCTACGATGTGCCCCCATCACTCCTCATCGATAGGCTGGCCAGATACCTAAAGGAGAACGTGGATGAGGTTAAGCCCCCGGATTGGGCCCCCTTCGTTAAGACCGGAACCCACACTCAGAGGCCGCCTGAGAACCCGGACTGGTGGTTCATTAGATGTGCATCCCTGTTGAGGAAGGTCTACATAGAAGGGCCGATCGGGATCGAACACCTCCGCTCCGAGTACGGCGGCAGGAAGGATAGGGGTACAAGGCCTGAACATACCAGGAAAGGAAGTGGGGCGATAATCCGCAAGGCCCTACAACAACTTGAAGCCGCCGGTTATATTCAAACCTTGAAGGGTAAGGGGCGTGTTGTAACCCCGAAGGGTAGGAGCTTGCTCGACTCCCTCTCCACGGAGATCAAGAGAGAGCTCGAGAGGGAGATGCCCGAGCTGAGGAAGTATTAAGGGCGAGGTCTAGAGTCATGAGTGAGGAGGAACTTGAAGAGCTGCGTAGGAGGAAACTGCTCGAACTCCAACGGAGGCTACTGGAGGAGCAGAGGCAGGTCCAGGCGCAGAGAGAGCTTGAGGTAAGGAAGCAAGCCATACTCAGGAGGATACTCGACCCAAAAGCTAGGCAACGCCTAACAAACCTAAAGATGGTGAGGCCAGATTTGGTGTCACAGCTCGAGATACAACTTATACAACTGGCCCAGCAGGGGAGGATAAACATACCATTAACCGATGAACAGTTGAAGGAGATACTGATACGCCTTCAGAGGGGTAGGAGAGAGATAAAGATAAGGAGGATATGAGATGGCTAGGAATAAGCCGTTGGCCAAGAAGCTGAGGCTTGCGAAGGCCGGAAAGGAGAAAGGCCCGGTCCCAACATGGGTTATAGTCAAGACTAGGGGGAAGGTTAGAACCACACCCAAGAGGAGGCATTGGAGGAGGAATAAGATCAAACCGTGAGATGACCCGTGATGGAGGGCGAGAGCAAGGAGAAGACCGAGGGAGAGGAGCTCCCTCCCGAAACCTCCACAGAAGAAACCGAAGGGGAGGAAGAGGCCGCTGTAGAGGAGGAAAAGGAGGAGGCTGAAGAGGCCGAGGAAGAGGCTGAGAGGGAGGAGCTCGAGGAGGATATAGTCGAGGAGAGGTTCTACGTAGTCCCCCTGAGCAAGGCTTGGACGTCACCCAGGCGGAAGAGGACACCTAGGGCTATAAGGATCCTGAGAAGCTTCATAAAGAGACACATGAAGACCGAGAACGTCGTCATAACCAACGAGGTGAACGAGAGGATCTGGAGTAGGGGTATAGAGAAGCCGCCGAGGAAGATTAGGGTTAGGGTTGTTAGGGATAGTGAAGGCGTGGTGAGGGTTCACCTCGCGGAAGGCTGATGAAGGATGGCTATATTCCTCCTCGACGCCTTCGGGAGCGCCAGCATAGGCGTCTATATTCTATCCACCGATGACATCGTTATTGTCCCAAACCAGATACCGGAGTCGAGTTCCAGGAAGCTTGAGGAGTGGTTGGGGGTGAAGGCCATACAAACCAACATAGGCGGCTCAATCCTGATAGGCTCGCTCGTCTGCGCCAACTCGAACGGCGTCGTCCTACCCCACTTCGTTCGTGAAGAGGAGGTTGAGGCTATAAAGTCAGCCACAGACCTGAACATAACCATAATGGAGACCAAGAGGACGGCGTATGGGAACATGGTTCTCGCAAACGATTACGGAGCCATAGTGGACCCGAGGCTGAGGAGGAAGGATATAAAAATGATAGAGGACACCCTTGGGGTTGAGGCCGTCAAGGGTGAGATAGCCGGACTGCCATACGTAGGCTCCCTAGCAACGGCTACGAATAGGGGGGTATTGGCCCACCCACTTATAAAGGAGGATGAGGAGAAACTCCTAAAGGAGGTCTTGAAGGTCCACGTTGGAATCGGAACAGTTAACTGCGGGATACCATATATAGCAACCGGTCTAATAGGGAATAGCAGGTCCGCCGTGGCTGGATCCCTAACGACGGGGCCGGAGCTCTTCATGATCGGGCAGGCTCTAGGCGTGGTGGATGAGAATGTGTGAGGTTAAGGTTTACAGGGTTATGGGTAGAATCTTGAAGCCGAACTTCAGAACGAAGTTCAGTAAGGAGATTAGGGCTGTAAAACCGGAGGATGCTGTTGAGGAGGTCTACAAGCTGCTGGGGAGCAAGCATAGAGTAAAACGCTTCCACATCAAGATAGAGGAGGTAAGGGAGATAAGCCCGGAGGAAGCTGAGGACCCGGTTATAAGGAGGCTGAGCATGGAGGAGTAGGCATGTCCAAGAGAAACAGCTCCAGCTCATCTAGCGAAGAGGAGGATATGAGGAGGCTAGCCGTCGAACTGAGGCTCCTAGAGGGGATGGCTGAGTCCCTAAACTCCAGGATAAACCTCCTAAACGCCGCGTTGACCGAGCTCAACCTAGCCAACAGAACGCTTGAGGGGCTTGAGAAGGAGGAACCCGACACCCCGATATTCGTACCGATAGGCGGAGGCTCCTACATCAAGGCGAAGCTTGAAGCGAAGGATGAGGTTATCTACGGAATCGGCGCCGGTGTCGCGATGGAGAAAACCTTGAAGGAGGCTAGGGAGGGGATATCCAACCGTATAGCGGAGCTGAGCAAGACCAAGACCTCCTACGAGCAACAGCTCAGACAGGTCTTGCAGAGGATCCAAGCCGATAGGGATAGGCTCCAAGAGTTGGCTGATAGGATCAGGAGGGGAGCCGGGGCGAGGGATGTTCGAAAAGCTGCGAGAGGGACTGAATAAACTAATAGATAGGGTAGCAACGACTGAGCTTAAGGCTGAGAGCCTACAACCCATCCTCTGGGAGTTCAAGCTTACGTTGATAGAGAACGATGTGGCCTTTGTGGTTGCGGATTACATATGCGAGGAGCTTGAGAGACGACTCGTAGGGATGAGGGTTAAGAGGCTCGAAGACCGGAGGAGGCTCGTTAAGGAAGCCCTCAGGGGGATACTCTTCGAGATCCTAACACCTCCGGAGGAGGTCAACGTAATAGAGACCGTAAAGAGGAAGAGGAGCCTGAGGGAGCCCTGCGTCATGGTCTTCGTTGGGATACATGGAACCGGGAAGACCACAACTATAGCGAAGGTCGCCCACCTCCTCCTAAAAAACGGCTACTCAGTCGTTCTTGCTTGTAGTGACACCTACAGGGCGGGCTCGATCGAGCAGTTGGAGGAGCACGCCAGGCGGCTGGGTGTGAGGACGATTAAGCATCAGTATGGGGCCGACGCTGCAGCCGTCGCCTTCGACGCCGTCCAGTACGCTAGGGCTAGGGGTGTAAACGCCGTCTTGATAGATACAGCCGGCCGCATGCAGACGAATAGGAACTTGATGATGGAGATGGAGAAGATAGTTCGGGTTGTCGAGCCTGACCTAGTAATCTTCATAGGTGACGCCTTGGCCGGTAACGACGCCGTTTCGCAGGCTGAGGAGTTCAACAGGTTTGTCTCGATAGATGGGTCGATACTGACGAAGGTTGACGCCGACGTTAAGGGTGGAGCTGCCATCTCGATAGCCTACGTTACGAAGAAGCCGATAATCTATATGGGAACTGGGCAGAGATATGAGGATCTCGAACCCTTCAAGCCCGAGTTGATAGTTAACCGTATAATCGGCTCGTCTTAGCGTTGAGGCTACTACTCCTTAAGCATCAAGAGGAACATTAGGGAGACAGCGAAGAATATGGATGTCGCGTAGAAGGACGCCATCGGGCCTATCACGTCCCAGATGTATCCCCCAACTATCGGCCCAACCGTGAAGCCCAGCCTCACAGCCATCTGCCTCAAACCGACTATGAAGCCCCTCCTCGAGGTAGCGGCTAGATCTATCAGGTAGGCTACGGATGCCGGCCACGTCACGCTCCAAAGCCCAGTTACGATCGTGTATAGGATTATAGCAATGAGGTAGTCATTTGATAGAGTTAACAGAAGCGATATGAGCGGGGTTAAAGCCACCGCACATACCATAACCCTCTTCCTCCCAAGCTTGTCGGCTAGTAAACCGCTTGGTACCTGGGTTATCAGCGTAGCTACGCCGAGCCCAACCGAGAAGAAGAGGCCTACATCGGCCTCATCCCTGTGGAAGATATCGGTTATGTAGAAGGGCATCACCGTGTTCAGTATCCCACGGGCTGTATTCCCAACTATATGGGC
>QMYL01000040.1 GCA_003662645.1 Candidatus Bathyarchaeota archaeon | reverse complement strand
GTCGCGCCGTCTTCTGGGAGGTATAGGGTTGGTGAGGATGGGACATCATCATCCGCGGCGAAGAGGGCGAATATGCTCTCGTTGAATAATCCAGACGCCGTCACATTGTTCGGGTTTACGGTTCCATCAATCGACGACCAGTCCATCTCTCCGTTAGCCTCGCCATATCTGGATATGTGAAGCGCATCCATGAGCCTTGTAAGGGGTATCTCCCCTTGGTAGAAGCTTATCGTTATGTTTCTAACGGTCGTTACGACCTTGGTCGGTGGCCCCCCGGTTATGATGGACTCAACCTTGAAGATCGTCAGATTTAAGTACTTTATGGGCGTCTCACCGGGTGCCTCTGCAACTCCTGATAGGTGTGAACTGCAGGTGATGAAGATAAAGGCCCAATCCGCATCCTCGGAGACCGTGTAATTTATCTTATGGCCCAGGAAGGTTGTTGAGTATTCCACACTCTTATTCAGTGGGGTGAAGTCGTTTATGTAGCTCCCAAGGGTTGGCTCGCCTTCTACATCGGTTGTTCCATTATTCCCGGCCAAGTCGACCCCGCTTATGCTTATGTTATACTGGCCATAACCTGAATAGTGGTATCGGTACATGTAAATCCTCGAGTTACTGGTGAAGTTCATGTTGTCCGTGTGGATGTAGGAGTAGACCTCACCGCCGAGCGTAACCCAGGAGTAGGCTATTCTGATGCTTGGCGGATATAGGAGCTCCTCGGACACAGTCACATTCACAACTATATCAACGCCGGACTCCGGGTTAAAGACGTTGTAAACCTCAACCTTGAATGATGGTGGGTCTAGGTCTCCCATCAGGAAGGTCCTAGCTATTCCATTATTCCCCGACGGGTCGGTCCCGCTTATGGTTATTATGTGGGGTCCAGTCTGGTAGACCATGTAGGAGCAGTTCCATACAGCCTCACCGATCTGGTGGGGCTCAAGGCTCTCCACAGTCCCGTTTGGCCTAGTCAATGTAACCTCTGGGCTTCCGGATAGAACCTCTGAGGATGATATAAACAATACAGTTGAGCCGTTGCTTGGGTTTGGCGTGGCGGTCACCGTGAAGGATGGCGGAGTTATGTCGAAGCTTGTGCCGTTAACGGGGTCTGAGGGTTCCCCAACGTTCCCTGAGGAGTCAACCGCTGAGATGGTGTAGGTATACGTGACTCCGGGCTCAACGTTTGTATCTGCGAAGCTCGTTCCACCAGTCCTACCTATGCATAGACCGTTTCTGTAGATGTTGTAGTAGGTTACGGCTGTGTTATCATGGGCTTCATTCCATGTCAGTTTAAGTTCATGTCCGGTTCCTGGGTTGGTTACCTTAAGGCCTGTAACCTTCGTTGGGGGCTCAACATCTAGGACCGTCGTGAATATCTGTACTAGGCTCCTCTTCCTCGGCGATCCATGGGAGGTTGCGGCTACGGTCATAATGTAGGTTTTACCCGCCATGGTTTCGGCGTGCGGGAAGACCGTTAGGTATACATGTCCGAAGTATCCCGGTTCTAGGGCTATTGAATACCTGTTAAGGATGACTATCCAATTTCTCGGTGTGCTCATTATCGATAAGTCGAATACGTCCTTTCTCACCCCCATGTTCGTAACCTTAAGTTTATAGACAACACCGTACCCCGGCGTCACGCTCTTCCTGTTCGCTTCACACTCAAGCTTCGGGCGGTACTTGATGGACAAGGTGAAAATGTACAGCTCTCCCGCTCCAGTTGAGAGGGCGGCCTCGCTCTTACCATCCATATCGAAGTCTCTTATGGCTAAGCCGTAGACTCCGCCCTCGAATTTCACGGTCTTCCACTCGGAGGAGTCCGGCCATATGCTGTATACATACCCGTATCCATCTGAGTCTCCAGCCAAGATTTCGTCGATCCCGTCGTCATCGAAGTCACCCACAACAGCCACCTTAATCTTGCCCAGATCGTTGTTAACAGGGAAGCTCCAATCGAGCATTAGGGATTTCAGGGATGAATCCTCTGAGAGCTCTAACTGGTATAAGTTTATCACGTTGCTTGCCTCAATCTTGGAGGTTCTGTATCTACCTCCAAATATGTCCACGTAATATTCGATCATCCTGTACCTCTTCTCTAATGATACAACCTCCATCCTCCCATCTCCATCTAGATCTCCAGCTTCAAGTCTGAGGCATCTGTACCCCCCAGCAACCGGCTTTAAGAAGTATCTCGTGGTCCATTCCAGTGGGGGGCTTCTTGTTCTGGCAACCAGATCAGTCCATCTGATTGGTCTAACCGGTGCCACCCTAAGTTCTAGAGACTTTTCATACGCATCCTTAAGTGGGCTTAGTGTGTAGATCTTGGCCTCACCGGAGTATCCGGTGTAGTTGTACCATTCAAGCGTCCACGTGTCATTGAAGATTAGGGATGCAATGTAATGACGGTAGAGGCTCTCATATAGTTCGTCCTGAACGCTCATCGTGTACGAGACGATGATCCTCCCATCAACGTAGGTGGCGTCATTTATGTAGTAGCCGTTGAGTTGGGGTATGGAGTTGGCTAGGAAGCCCGTTGTGGAGTTCCAATCGAGTATGTAGAGTCCGCTCGTAGTTACGATCATGGCCTCGTCGAAGCCGTCGCCGTCTGCATCCGCAACCTTCAGGGATCTCACGTTCCCTATCGATGTGTAGTTTGATTTCCACTCAACCGTGCGTGTTGTGGCGTTGATCACGTAGAGACTTATGGAACCATACTTTAGGGCCACAATTACCTCGACGCTTGAGTCGTTGTCTAAATTCCCCACCGCTATCTTGTATGTGTGGTAGTTTCCAGCCCACGAGAATATATCTTCGATCTTCCATTCAACGTTTAGGTCGCTGTCTAGAACCGTTAGGTTTCCGTCTATTACTGTTATGATCTCATAGCGGCCGTCGCCATCTACATCACCTGCAGCTAAGGTTGTACCATTCGGGAGGCTTCTGTATGATTCAACCACCATATCTGAGTCCGTTACCACAACTACAACGGTTACTGATGATGAGACTGTGGGGTCGTTTCTGGAGGTGGCTGTGACGGTGATCGGAAATGTTCTGAACGGCGTATCAACGTGAACGTGTGCCGTTAACGTTATGGAGGCTGTCTCATTAACCTTAAGGTTGACTGAGTACTGGTTAAGTGTAACTATCCATAGCGGTGGAGCATCGGAGATGATCAGGTCGTAGGAGTCGCCGTCGAAGCCCGTATTCCTAACTGTCATCGTGAAGGATACGGTCTCATCAACCCCAGTGAAGGTTAGGTTGCTGGAGCACTCCAGCCTGACCCCGTAATCCACCACAACCTCGGTCTCCAAAACGACGGAGTCAGAGACCCAAGCTTTACTCTGCGAGACAGCTGTCACAACCGTTGTAAGTACATCCTTATTCCTAGCGTGGACGGCTGTTACGTTCAGGGCGACCGTGACCGTGCCGTTCGGAGGCACCGTGACGTAGTCATCCGTTATGTTCATCGATACTCTCCATTCCGGAGGGGGTATGGAGAAGGTTATGGTTATATTGTCGTAGGTGTTGCCGTAATTTGTCACTATGATGTTGTAGATCGTGCTCTCCCCAGGTTTGACCATGTGCTTCTGGTCCTCTATGCTTATGTCTATATCGACTACTTGGTTCACGAAGCAGGTGAGTTGGAGGGTCTCATTACATTCCGTCGATTCATCACTGACCGCGAAGATGGATATTCCATAAGTCGTCAAACCTAGAGCGTCAAGGGGCGCTGTGACATCTACTGCTATATCCTCAAAGCCGAAAGGTGGAAGCTCCACTATGGTCTCGTTCATCTCAACGGTCCAGCCTTCAGGCGCCCCGTCTATGGTTAGGTTTACTCTGTTATTCTCCCCGCCTATATTCTCGATGTGAACTATGTAACGGGTTGTATGTCCAGGGTTTATGTTATGTGCCTCACCGTTCAAGACCGCCATATCGAAGTCGTATTTGTAGCCACTTCCAAGCGGGTAGTTATAGTTGTCGAGGACTATATAATCGACAACAAAATAGAAGACGTCGTATGTGTCTTGTGAAGGGGCGAAGGGTGAGATCCCCTTACGCTCGCCAACATAATATATGTAGGGGACATAACTATATCGGTAGGCTGGATCACACTCTTCAGGTATCGACGAGACCCCGCCGCTGAAGGAATTTGAGAGGGTTACAGATATGGTATGCGTTGTGCTCCGCCCAACAGCGAAGCCATAACCAAAACTGAAAGTAACACCGACGCCTCCAGCCGAGACCTCCCCCTCAACCCTCCTCTCCAGGGAGACCTCCCAGGTCCTAGTCGTTGCGGTCTCCTCAGTCTCAGCTATGGACCATGACCATTCCTCCTCAACGCCATACTTAACGTTTATCGGGTCGTAGGAGAGTGGGTCTGAGGGGTCGGCCCTCGGATACCAGAGTATGTGGTCCCAGCTGACGAATGCCGGTGCGGGTATATTACGCGGATAGGTGTATACTCTATGCTTCAGTCTCTCACCCGTTGGGCCGGGCGGCTTCTCATAACTGAACCCCTCCAAGTTCCATCCAAGTACAACATCTAGGGGTTCGGCATCTATCTCCACAGCCTTTGGTAGGTTTATCGAGATTATATTCTCCGGATCGTCTTCGTATCTCGTCTGGTCTGGGCTGCCTATCCAATGGGGTTTAGGTCCCACAAGCCTGTAAAAGTAGATGTTGTAGCGCGTTGTCGCATATACAACTATATCCTCACCATCCGTACTGAACGTCTTGGATTCGCATGTGGCTGTTATATGCGTTTTTGTACGCTCGAATGTGCTGCTTATGGTGAGTTCCAGACTTGTCCCTAACTCCGCCCCAGTGCCCAGTATATCCTCACCGAGCTTTACCCCAAAACCTACAGAGGCTGAAGCCGTGAATGATGTAGAGACCGTCTCCCCGAAGGCTTTCTCCTCCGAGATGGTGAAGGAGGTCTGCCCGTAGTTTATACCCTCCTCGTAGGGAGGCTCGTTCAGGACGGCTAGGACGTTTATCTCCTCAACCTTCCACATCTCATTCATGTAAACGGCATAAACCGAATCCTCACCATCGAAATCTCCTAGGACCACCCTCTTCCACTTCTTGGATGGGTTGCCGAATGGACTTATGTAGTAGGCTTCCCAGTTCATGAATAGAAGGAAACCGGACGAGTCTAATTCAACGTTTACGTTCTTATCCGTATGGAGGACTATCAACCGGCTGATATATTGGGAGGAGACGATCGAATCCGGGGTTACATCTTCCCCGAGGATTACCATCTGCATACTTTCAAGCAGATCTTCAACCTCAGCCTCGATGAGGAACCTTCTCTCAACGAGGACTACGTCATCTAGGCCATCCGCGTCGAGGTCTCCAGCCGAGAGGGCGGTTATCCTCACCGGGCTTTCGAAGGATATGGTGTCCCCTATGCTGAGGCCTGGCGCCCTCGCTATCACGCCTGGGAATATCTTATTATGGAACCTTCCTTCCTCTTGGGGATCGTAGAAGTAGATCACGCTCCATAAAGGTTCCTCACCAAGAAGCCCCTTCTTTCCAATATCAACCAAGATCGCCACTTCATCGTTGTGGTCGCCATCGAAGTCCCCAACCGCGATCTTCTTCCAATTAAGAACCCTATTAGTTACCGAGTTGAAGAGCCCAACGAGTTCATTGTAGAGATCCTGCAACTCTGGGGGAAGGTATTGTACCTCCTCCTCAGGAAGGTACGATATGAGGTCTTCAGGCAGATCAACAGTCTTGAGGTGGACGCCCATCTGTGGCCCAGTCACCTCGACGAAGACAAGCCTTGGGTTAGGGGATCTATCGAAGAGGACTATCTCATCCTGCCAGTCCCCATCTATGTCGCAAGCCTCAATATCGTTGTAGGTGCCAGCTATGTCAGGGTTCAACTCCTCAAGGAAGATGATTGAGGATATCTCATCGTACTTCTCCGGGTTGAAGTATCGGTCGAATGTGCCGTTCTCGCGTATGTAAAAGTCTAGATAGTCAGATGGACGGTTATCCTTCTTCATGAGCACCATTATATCCTCATCATGGTCACCATCGAAGTCTCCGACAGCTATCCGCTTCAAACTTCCTCCAGCGCTTACACTGTACCATGAGTATCCGAGGTTCTCACTTGAACACACATGCCACGGACCTTGGGCGGAAGGCTCCATTATAACTATCCTTTGAAACCCGTTTTTCTTGTATTTGTAGCCTCCGTCCTCCGTGGTTGTCATGCCCTCAGTCAAGCCGACGATCTCATCACGCCCATCACCGTCCATATCGCCAACCGCTATATCCCTCCAATCTATACCGTCTTCCAGTGAACCCTCATCAACCTCCCAGAAGTATCCATCAAAGCTGCGGCTGTTCCACCCGTCGACGATGACTAACTGGTTCCTCCAGTCACGTAATAGGGCGATCTCCTTCTCTGGGAATATCTTGATCATGTCGCCTAGAGGTGAGGCTGCGGAGCTCTTTTCAGTAACCGTGGAGCCCTTTTTAGGGCCGTCGGGAGGGTCGTTCCCGCCGTCGACGTAAGGGCTACTAACCCCATTATGGTGGTACATGTTCCCTCCGCTCTCGTTTATGACTGAGGCTGAACCCTGCGGCTTCGCGTAGACCATTCCCCTAAAAGAGTTCATGAATAACGTCTGAGGAGCAACGGACAACAAAATGATGATCAGTAAGGATGTAGACTTAAGGTGATTCCTCATCTTAATCTACAACCTTAACTCCAGTTTTACATTCAACCTTTGAGCTTATAAAATTTATCGCCGTATAGAAAATTCAGAATTTTCAAATAACCAAAAAATCAAGTTTAAATGTTCTTTGTAATTTAAAAAGGGAGAATGTGTGGAGCAGTTAATGATTCCCTAAATACACCGAACGTAATGCTATAGCAAGCATTAATATGCCTCATTAGATACAAAAGAGGTAATGCCAACCGATATCACGTATCGTCTATTGCCGGAGGGTTAGGTTTGAGGAACAGGCTTAAGGAGATGTTGAAGGCCGGGAAGACCGCACTCGGAGTTTGGATATCCACGGGATGCTCTGAGGTCGTTTGGGCGCTCATGGACTCTGGGGTGGACTGGCTCCTCTTCGATACGGAGCATGGCCCATGCAGCATAGAGACTGTCGATAAGTTAATCCAGTACATGAGGGGTTCCAAAGCCACGCCGATAATCAGGGTTGTATGGAACGATCTGAACGCTATAAAGAGAGCACTCGACACCGGAGCCTACGGCGTCGTGATACCCTGGGTATCCAGTAGAGAGGAAGCAGTCCAAGCCGTTAGGTATTGTAGGTATCCGCCGGACGGGATTAGGGGAGCCGCCCCTGGGAGACCTGCTAGAAGATGGGGTATAACTTCAAACGAATACCTGAGGTGTGCAAATGATGAGATATTGATCATAATCCAGATAGAGAGGGAGGAGGCTGTGAATAACATAGAGGATATACTATCCGTTGAGGGAGTTGATGTGGCCCTCATAGGTCCAACGGATCTATCGATGTCTATGGGGTTCGTTGGGAGGCCCTTCCACCCCAAAGTCGTAGAGGCGATGGACAAGGTTATCGACGCATGTAAGGAGGCAGGTGTCACCCCTGGAATAGCCTACGCATTAAACCCGGAGCATGCAAACCAGCTGATCTCGAAG
>QMYL01000039.1 GCA_003662645.1 Candidatus Bathyarchaeota archaeon | reverse complement strand
TTAGGAACTCCGATGTGAAGGAGAACAGGAATAGTGAAGCAAGTAAACAACCGATTATACAGATTATCAACACGGCTTTCTTTGCGGACAAGGAGTTCTCCCCCAGGCCGCCATCCTCAAATGGACGATTTAACTTTTATACCCTTAATGAATAAAAGTTTTTTAGTTGATAAGATAAAATGATGGTTATGGTGAATCTGGGAGATGGTGTCACCTATCGGTTCTGAATACCTCCGGGAGGAGGATTTGCTGGATTCGATCGTGGTCGACTCTGAAGGTTACATCTGTGGCTGGGTTGACTCCTTCGAGGTTGAACCCGATAAGATACTCGTCCACCTGTATGGTATAGAGAAGAGGAGAGTCAAACGTCCAGATGAGGAAAGGCTGGTAAAGGAGTTAATAGATGTCCTCTCCTCTGGTAGGGGGTTCTTGGGCAGAAGAAGCCCGATCGAGGAGTTACATAACAGGATAAGGGAGGAGCTTGATCTACCCTCATCTCACCCCATAACCCTAAAGGAGCTCATAAGGTTCGCAGATATGAGAGGTATCACTATACCCGTCAAGACAGAGGAGATTGAGGAGAGGGTAGAGCAGGGCAGTGTAGACTGGAACCTCATAGAGAAGATAGGCGTGTCCGAGCTTGGGAAGTGCATCCTGTTAAGGGAACCGATCGAGGCGAAGAGGAGAGGGGTCGAGATAACCGAGAAGGTTCCATACAGGGGCACGGATTTCCTCAAGGGTAGAACAGTCATAGATTCGGAGGCTCGCATAGTAGGCTCAGCCAAGAAGTTCCTCCTCAGGATAGGGGCTCCCCCAGGGTTGCTGATCCAGCTGGAGAAGGTGAAGAGGATGGAGCTACCGGACCTCGACGAGCTTGTAAGCCGCCTAGTTCCATCAAGGTTCAAGAGCGAGAGGGACCTATACCGGACCGTGGCCAAGGACCTAAACCTCAAAGGTAGATTTACATCAAGCGAGATAAAGAGCAGATACTTAATCCCATGGGCTGAGTCGAAGAACATCCAGATACCCAAGAAGGTCGAGGAGAGGAGGGAGGTGGCACAGGAGCTTCCCATAGACTGGTCGTACATAAGGAAGATAGGCGACGTTATACTCCTGAAAGAGACCATAGAGAGGCTGACAAAGCCTGAGGAGAAACCTAGGAAGCCCGAGAAACCTACACGTGCAGTTGAAGAGGAGCTCAAGGAGGAAGAAGAGGAGGAGGCCGAGGAGGTTCCAGAGGCCCCGAAGGAGGAAGAGGAAGCTGAGGAGAAGGAAGAGGAGAGGGAAGAATACCTAAGGGACGAGTGGTGGAGGGAGTACTTAACCTCGGAGGAGTAGAAACCGAGGATATGTGATATAAAATTATTATGGATGATGGTGTCATGAACGCAGCAGTTAGGGAAGAGGATTTACTCAACTTCTTGAGGGATCGTGGTGGTGAAGCCTCACTGGAGGAGGTCTCGAAGGGTCTGGGAATCCCAAAGTACGGCCCAAGCTCAGCATACGCCGTACTGCGCACTCTGATGGTTAAGGGGATCGTCGATAGGAAAGGTGAGAAGTGGGTTCTCGTAGTCGGGAGGGAAGGTGCAGTCGAGAAGGCGGAGGCCGCTGAGTCATCCATTCCCCCAACAACCGAGGTTCCATCAGGGGAGACCAAACCGACGATAGAGCAGGTTGTAGATGTTGTAGTTAGGTCCCTGAAGGAGGCTATGAGGGAGAGTAGAGCCCCACCCGATGAGTGGAGGTTGGCCACGAAACCCATGGAGACGGAGATAGAGGCGAAGAAGGAGGCCTTGAGCAGCCATGTACTTAGACCCGATGCAGCCCCAGAGGCCAAGAAGCCGCTCCTGGGCCTACAGACTGGCACATTTCTGGATAACCTCTTCTTCACGGCTGATGGGAAGCCCCTGAATGGTATACCCATCTGCGGCCAATTCGCGATAACCGGGCTTCCCGGAGCTGGGAAGAGCATACTGGTTGAGGAGATAGCCATCAGGGTTGCAGCCTCTGGTAGAAAGGTTCTCTTCGTCACAGCTGAGGATACGTGGAAGAGCCCCACACCTAGGTTCGACCTCCAATCCCGCATGAAGCAGAAGGCGGATGCTCTCGGGTTAAGCTGGGAGATGATAAGGGAGAATCTCTTCGTCTTGGATACGGTTCTCTACCCCGAGCTTAGGGAGTGGAACACCTTCGCCGAGACCTATCGCTACGTCGTGGAGAGGGAGGGCATAGAGTTGGTCATAATAGACTCGGTTACCGTCCTCGAGGCCTATAGGGGCGCCCTGAAGTATAGGGTTATGGAGTTGGCGCGTTATAACCAGCTTCACGGGGTCACGGGCCTCTTCGTCAACCAGAGGAGCGCCGAGACATGGGACTCCTACGATATGGCTGGCGGGATCGGGCTGGCCCACAACTTGGACGGAACCATAATCATCGATTACGGGAGGGTATACTGGCTCGACCAACAGACGGATCTAAACCTTAAGAGAGGGGAGTTTGTAAGGATAGCCAGAGTCCTTGACTGTCGCCTCTGCAACTTCGAGAGGAGGAGAATAAGGATAGATATAACGCCGGATGGCTTCATACGCCCAGTTAAGGTGGAGACCCAAGATTAACGTCAAAGGCGTATTGCGACACCAGCGTGTGATTAGATATGACCCTTGTTAGGCCACCAACCCTAAGAGACCTAATCAAGGCTTACGGCAGTATAGAGGAGGTAGTTAAACACTTAATCAACTCGGGCTTCACACCCGAGGATATCTCCTGGAAGTTCAAGTTACCATACTACCTCATACGCCTATATATGGAGGGCTTCAAGCCGAGGAGTCGGGTTCTATTCTCAACTGTAACCAAGGTCTACGATAGGCTGGCCTTACTGAGGAGTAGGAGGGGGAAGGAGACCGAGCTCCTGAAATTCTTTAAGAGGGAAGACCTGAGCCTAGATGTCAAGGTTAGGTTAGCTCTTGGGAGGATAACGGATGAGAACTTGAAGATAGGGGAGGGCATAATAGAGAAGGCCCTATGCGCCGCAACGGGAGTCGCACCGAAGAGGGTTAGAGACCTATTCATCGATTATGGCGAGTACGGGGAGGTTGCCTCCATGTTGATAAGACCGAAAGAGCCGAAGTTAACGGTAGATGAGGTCTACGAAGCTATAAGGATCATACCAAAACTTGAGAGGGTTTACGAGAGGGTTCTCCACATATCAAGTCTGCTCCAGAACTCCACACCGGATGAGGCGAGGTACATAGTACGCCTCCTACTGAACGACCTCAAATTGGGATACCGACAAGAGACCGTCACATCGGCAATCGCGAGGCTTTACGGAGTCCCAGCTGAACTCTTGGAGAGGGTGAGCGCAATAATCGGCTTAGTTGAAGGCTTAACTATGGCCCCTAAGGGTGAGGCTGAGCTATCGAAGATCAGGATAAGGCCTGGACAGTTCTTGAAGCCCCAACTCGCCCACATCTACGACCCAGACAAGGTCTCCTACCCAGCACGTGTAGAGTATAAGTACGATGGGAGTAGGCTCCAGATCCATAGGTGGGGTTCACAGGTTAGGTTATTCTCTAGGCGTGGAATCGAGAAGTCTAGCACCCTACCAGAGGTTGTCGATATAGCTATGGGGTTCAAGGCCCAGAGCTGCATAGTCGACTGCGAGGTCATAGCCGTAGGTGAAGATGGAACGTTCCTGCCCTTCCAGTACCTCCTTGAGAGGACGGTACCCCGGGAACTCCCAACCGAGGAGTTGAGGGAGAGGATGAGGAAGGTTAGGTTAACGATAAAGGCCTTCGATATACTATATCTTAACGGTGTGGTCCTCCTTGATATGCCCCTCCGTGAGAGAAGGAGGTTCCTCCTAGAGGTTGTACCGGCGGAGTATCTGGCTGAGGGCGTGGACTGTGAGGATGAGGTAGCCCTGATGAGGTTTTATAATGAAGCCTTAAAGAGGGGTTTGGAGGGGGTAATCGTTAAGGATCTGAACTCCCCTTACGAGCTGGGACGCAGAACATACACGTGGTTGAAGATAAAGCCTGAGAGGGACACCGTAGACTGCGTGATAGTGAAGGCCCTTTATGGAAAGGGCAAGAGGGCGGGCCTATACTCATCATTCTTGATGGCCGTCAGAGATCCAAAGGAGAGGAAGCTCTACACCATAGGGAAGGTCTCAAACCTGCCGGATGAGGTTATGGCCTCGCTAAGCAGTAAACTGGAGAGGATAAAGATAGGTGAGGATAAGGAGGGTATCTACGTTAAGCCCATGATCGTTGCGGAGGTCACATACCAAGAGATACAGGAGACCGATGAATACACGAGTGGCTACGCTCTCAGAGTCCCAAAAATAATCAGGTTCAGGGAGGATAAGACCGTTGAAGAGATAGATGATGTGGATAAACTACGCAGATTATACGAACTTCAGTATGAACGTTACCCCGTTAAATGAGCGAGGCCGCTAAAGATCCCGCTCATCCATGGAAAACTGGATAAAAAACGAAGGGATGCCTGACTCAACCGCGCTGAGTCTTAGGTTTTAAGTACTCGATTCTCCTTAGTATTTTGGCTAATTCCTCCCTGTAACCCCTCAGTTTCCTATCGATCTCCTCCTTTTTAGCCTCCCACTCTCTCCTTGTATTAGCCATCATGCTCAGCCTCATCTCGAGCCTACTATACTGGTAGGTATCCCGGCACGTTCTAAGCTGATCATAGAGCTTCCTCTCCTCTTGGAGTATAGACTCGTAGTTTTTGTCGATCTCTTTCTTTTGATCCTCTAGTTGGCGTATGACCTCCTCCAGTTTACGGCGCTCTTCCTTTAACCTTTCAAGAACAGCTGTGTAAGCCATAACTAAACAAGATGGTATAGGTTACTAATAAGCATTAACTCTCAAATGGTATCTGTTGAGATAACGGGTTCCTAAGCCTGTCTCTCCCCGTTCTCAATCCTTTGTTAAACAAAGAAAAAAGTTATTGTTAAACAAATCAGGGAGGCTTGGACGGTCGAGAGCCTACAGAGGGGGTTCTCATCGAGCTTCAAAGAAAATTTATTAAGGCCCAAAGAGGGCAGACTCCTCTAAACCCTAACTTAACAGTATCCGAATGGTATTCACCTTTTAGAGGGGAGGATGATCCGGTCAGGCTAGTATATCATACCTCTCGAGTTAACCCTGTTCTCAACCTCCCTACCCGCAAAGAAGTCCTCTAAGGCTTTAAGGGTCATCTCACCTATCTTCTTAATACCGTATAACCCTTGACCCGCCACGTGGGGCGTAATCACGACATTCTTTAGCCTTCTGAATGGCGAGTCGATCGGTAGCGGTTCTGGATCAGTTACGTCGAGTGCTACGAGTATCCTACCGGTCTCGCATTCCCTCAGCAGGGCGTCGTGGTCTATTATCTTTCCCCGTGAGGTGTTTATCAAGACCGCGCCGTCACGGAGGAGCTTCAGGTGGCGTTCATTTATCATGTGGTAGGTCTCCTCGGTTAGTGGCGCATGTATGCTAACTATACCCGACCTGCTGAAGAGCTCCTCTAGGCTGACCTTCTTAACCCCGAGCTTCTCGGCTTCCTCATCTGGGAGGTATGGGTCGTAAACGAGTATCTCCTTTACGTAGAAGGGCGAGAGTAGCCTTATGACCTCCCTACCAACCTTGCTTACGCCAACAATACCTATCGTGCTACCGTTCATCGACAAGACCTCCCTAGGAACCTCGGGGTTTCGCCACCTAACCCCCTCCCTTATCCCGATTATATGCTCTATCAGCCTGTGGCTGACCGTGATCATCAAGCCTATCGTGGTCTCAGCAACGTTGTAGGCTATAGCCTTAGGCGCATTACAGACGCATATGCCCCTCGGTATGACGTATCGTTCAACCACATCCTTCGAGAGTATAGGCCTTATCGAACCCGCCGAGTGAACTATAATCCTCAGCCTATCCGCGTTCTCGAAGACCTCATCCGTCAGTGGCGGGGAGCCCCAACCGGTTATTAAGGCGTCGAAGCCCTTGATCCTCTCGGCCACCTCCTCGGATGTGTAATCTCTACCAGCCTCGTTGAATGTCACATCGAACTCTCCCTTAAGCCTCTCCAAGGTCTCCTTTGAGAATACATAATCCAGGTGCCTCTTCGTTGGTATGCATAAGACCTTCCTCAACCCTTCAACCTCAACTTGTAGTATCTTTGAGGGATGTTGTTAAGTTTTCTCTTTGTGTTCTTCTTATTGTTTTGTTAGTGGTGTTGGGTTGAACCTTTCCTCGATTTTGGCTGGAAGGTTGAGAACTCTCAGGGTTTTCCATCAGGATGGAAGGCCCCTTAAGGTTGAGGTTCTCCGAGTATGGCTGGAAGGCTGGGGAAGGCCTCCCCGAAGCCTAAACCGTCAAAGCGGGGAGTAGCGGCAGATTTCGAAGCAGTAATGGATTATACAAACTATTCCCCGAGAGGGCGGAATGAAAATGATCATCTGAGGAGAACCCTAAAGGAAATCGAGGAGACGGTGAAGATCATGCTTAAAAAGAGAGAGGGTCAAGAGGTGGATCAAAAAATGAACCCGTAAGCGGCCGTAAAAACTCATAAGCCGCCTAGCAATCCTAGTGGAGGCAAAGGTTTATTACATAACGTAAATCCTTCTATTCGCTCGCGCCTTAAAGGAATGAGGCCCCCATCCTGTAGCCCTCGTCATACATGGCTATTATGTTCTCTATCGGCGAGACGGGCTGAATGTTATGGCATGGGGCGAGTATGTAGCCCCCTCCCCTCCCAAGTATTCTGAGGTTATCTCGGACCTCCCGCCGGACATCCTCCTCTGAGCCGAATGCTAACGTCTGCTGGTTATCCATGGCTCCATGGAAGATTATCTTATCTCCGAAGTCTCTCTTCAATGACTCCCGATCCATTCCCCTGCACCTCCACTGGATAGGGTTCAATATGTCAATTCCAGCCTCTATTAGATCCGGGATTATCCTTCTTATCGCTCCGTCGCTATGCGTAAATACGTATACTCCGTGGCTATGGGCCAGATCCATCATACGCTTCATTCTTGGAATGAGGAATTCACGAATGTGCTCTGGCGAATATAGTAGGTCGGTCTGGGAGCCGAAATCCTCGGCTATATAACTAAGCATGATCCTTCCAGGAGCCTCCTTATATATGAGCCTAGTATTCTCATAGCAGAAATCGAATAACTTATCTAGGCAGTAATGGACGATATCCGGGTTGAGGTATAAGTCTAGAAAGGCCTGCTTTTGCCCCCTAAGCTTCTTGTAGATTAGGAACGGCTCCGACCCTCCACCCTGAATTGGATAATCCTCAAATCCAGCCATCTGATCGTGGATTACTGAGTAATCAAACACGTCAACCGTTGGCCATTCATACTTCCTCTTAATCTCACCTACAGACTTGAACTCTGCAAGTGGATGGTAAACGCACTCCCTATACACTCCACCCATATAATGTACATTTTTGTATCTGCAGCCGTAGATGTCGGAGTCCCTGGGGATTGGAGGCCCAACATACCTAGGAGCCACCGTGATCACAGCGTCTATGTGAAGCCTCTCATACATCTCCTTTAAGCTCCTGACGTGCAAGTATTTCATGAGTCTCTCAGTGACCTCGGGGGTAGCCCAGTAATCCATCGGTATCCTGTCCGGCTTCCTCCTCCTCAGTATAGCAAGCCATCTCTCCTTGGGAGTCATATCC
>QMYL01000038.1 GCA_003662645.1 Candidatus Bathyarchaeota archaeon | reverse complement strand
GTTAGGGGTGAGCGTGACCCACTTAAGGGCGTCGTTGAGAACGTCATAGTTGGCCAGACTATACCGATAGGGACTGGGCTGGTAGATATTTATATGTCCGCTACCCCGATAACAGAGAAGAGCGAAAAAGGGTGAGGCTGGGATGGCTGACATAAATAAATCCATCGCCATCGCTGTGAAGACTGGTAAGATACTCTTTGGCGCTGAGAGCTCCTTGAAGAGCGCCATGACCGGCAAGGCGAGGCTCATAATAGTTGCATCGAACTGCCCGGAGGACGTTAGAGAGAAGCTTGAGTATTATTGTAAACTCTCTGGTATACCCCTGATTGTTTATAAGGGGACTAGCCTCGAGTTGGGCTCTGTATGTGGTAAGCCCTTCACGGTCTCCGCCATGGTAATTAGGGAACCTGGAGACTCCGATATACTTGAAATAGCCAAGGGGGGAGGAGATGGCTAAGGGGATTAGGTTCACGAATAGGGAGATGAGGTATATAGCCTTATTCGAGAGCATAACTGGGGCGACCGTTAGGGACTGCATAATAGACGACAAGGCGAACAGGGTTATCTTCGTCATAAAGGAGGGGGATGCAGGGATGGCCATAGGGAAACGTGGGAAGAATATAACCTTGCTGGAGAGGATGACCGGCAAGAGGCATGAGATAATCGAGTACTCCGACAACCCTGTGCAGTTCATAAAGAACGCCCTTAAACCGGCTAGGGTTAGGGAGGTCCGCATAATCGAGAGGCTGAACGGGAAGTCGATAGCCATAATCTCCGTAGACCCGAGGGATAAAGGGATAGCCATCGGGAGGAACGGGAGGAACGCTGAGAGGATAAGGTTCCTAGCGAAGCGATACTTCCAGATAGACAACATCTCCATAACCTAAACTGACTGAGCTGGGGATGAGAAGGAGCAACGCTGTCATCCAATAAACGTTTAGGATACTCGCTTCCATCTTATGTTATCTTCCACTCCTAACCCGACCGCCTGAACGTATAAGTTTAAATAAATCTCATTCAATTATCCTAGATTAGGAGGAGGAAGATGGGCTCAAAATCCCCAAAAGGAGAGTTCGCGGCTAGGAAGCTCATCTTGAAGAGGAAGAAGTTTAGGTGGAGCGACCGCTACTACAAGAGGCGGATACTTAGACTGGATGTTAAATCCGACCCGCTCCAGGGGGCTCCGATGGCGAAGGGTATAGTCCTCGAGAAGGTTGGTAGGGAAAGTAAACAGCCGAACAGCGCCATAAGGAAGTGTGTAAGGGTTCAATTAATAAAGAATGGGAAGGTTATAACCGCCTTCCTACCAGGGGACGGAGCCCTGAACGTAGTCGATGAACACGATGAGGTCGTCGTCGCCGGGATAGGCGGCTCAAGGGGTAGATCCATGGGCGATATACCAGGCGTCAGGTGGAAGGTTGTCACGGTGAATGGGATATCGCTCAAGGACCTCGTGTTGGGGAAGAAGGAGAAGCCCATCCGTTAGAGCTATCCTAAAGCACCTCACCAGAATTAATCCCCACGTTCTCATAACCCTTAAATAAGGGGATGCAACTCGATTCGGTGAGTATATGAGCAAGGAGAAGGAGATAAAACTGTTCGGTAAGTGGAGCTTCGAGGGGATAGAGGTCAAGGATCCAGGGTTGAAGAGGTACATCTCACTGACGCCGCTGTACGTACCACACACGATGGGTAGGCATGAGCATAGCAAGTTCCACAAGAGCAGGCTGAACATAGTTGAGAGGTTGATAAATAACATCATGAGGCCTGGAAAGAACGCCGGGAAGAAGGCTAGAGCGATAAATGTAGTCAGGAACGCATTCGAGATAATCCACCTAAGAACCGGGAGAAACCCGATAGAGGTCCTTGTAAGGGCTGTCGAGAACGCGGCTCCATGCGAGGACACAACTAGAATCAGCTATGGAGGTATAGTCTACCACCAAGCGGTGGACATATCGCCACAGAGGAGGGTTGACCTAGCGTTGAGGTTCCTAACAGAGGGCGCTAGGCATGCATCCTTCGGGAACCCCAGAACCCTAGAGGAGTGTCTAGCCGAGGAACTCATCCTAGCGGCGAACAAGGATGTCAGGAGCCACGCCATACAGAGGAAGAATGAGATGGAGCGGATAGCCCTACACGCCCGTTAAGAACATTCCCTATACCTATCCCTCTAACAGTTTTCATCCTTTTTATCCCTAGTTTGTGTTCTATTTGATGGTAATGCTTAAATATTGGATGGATTATCCATCTAAATGATATGTCGATCAACCTGAACCTCTCAACGAAGGAGTTAGGCTTCATAGCGGTGATGACATCGCTATGTGTAGGTTCAAACTACCTCATGCTGAGCATTCCAAATGTAAAGTTTATGGACCTCTTTGTATTCGTTAGCGGTTACTTGATGGGTGTAATTCCCGGAATGCTTGTTGGCTTCTTGACGTGGCTCATATATGGAACGCTCAACCCCTACGGCTTCCAACTACTCATATTCTTCGCAACCTCACTTAGTGAGACCCTATATGGACTTGCTGGAGGCTTATGCGCGAGGTACGGCTTTAAGGTTTCTGACTCCCTATCCATCGGGGATGGGGAGTTCTGGAGTTCAAATATGAAGTTAGGGATTATGGGGTTCTTCCTAACGTTTATCTATGATCTGATCACAAACATAGCCTCAGCCTTTATGATAGCCCTACCCCCACCGAGGGCTATAATCGTAGCCCTAGTCAGCGGGATACCATTCGCACTCGCCCATGAAATCTCAAACTTCATCTTCTTTTTCCTCTGCGGCACAGTCCTCATAAACACAATCGGAAAGGTCATATTGAAAGGAGGTGAGTAGATTGAATAAAACCCCCTGGATCTGGGTGTCTGCAGCCCTACTTTGCGCCCTAGTGGTGTCCCTATACTTAAGCATCTACTACTACCAAGAGAACTTAAAGTACCAGCAACTATACGCAGAAGCCCTCAAGGAGCTGGAGAAATACGAGAACTACATAGCGGTAAACATACTGATAGATTACGGGAATGGAACCATGACGTGGCATAACAACACCCTAGTTCCCTTTGGGTCAAACTTCTTCACAGCCACGATGACGATAGCGGAGCTAAACTACACCAAGGGACAATACGGAATCTTCGTGACAGCCATAAATGGGGTGGGTGGAGACCCAAATCACTTCTGGATATGGTACATATGGAACTCGACAACTAAGAGCTGGGATTGGGGTCCGGTGGCATGCGACGCCTACATACTCCACGACGGAGATATCCTCTCATGGGTATACACTAAGTTCTGAGAGCCAAATGGAGAATATGCAAGTATGGTCGGGCGGGCAGGATTCCCATGGAGACCCTTTATAGGCCTCCATTTTGAACCTGCGACACTCCGGTTTCTGTACGCTTGGTAGGCTGGGTGATACCTACCAGGCGGTAGATATCTACAGCCTCTCCACCAGCCATGAATAACCTGGCTGGTTCGGAAGCTCTACCAAGCTGAGCTACCGCCCGACCAATTTTTCAAGAATAAGAAAGCACATATATCTTTTTCGTTTCCCACATCCGATGCTGTTAAGGTAGGTTAGAGGGAGTCTGCCTCTTCGAGTCTTAATAAGAGTTTCTTTTTGAGGCTCTAGATGAGAGCTCCCTCCATAGACCCTCACCACCCAAGCCCCTGAATTGTTTAACAATAACTTTTTCTCTTTGTTTAACAAAGGATTAGGAACGGAGAGATGCATGTTTCATCGCCTATGGGTCCGCCGTGTATGGGCTATTTTATTAGATATAAACCCTTCAGTTAGTGGTTTAACTGTAAAGGTAATTCTCGGTAGAAGATGATCCGCGAACTATCTTTTTGAGATGTCTGGTATGGATGCCAGATATGCCACTAAGCCTGATCCTAGGCGAAGGTGAAGATCATTGTCCCGTTGTGGGTTTTACGGATGAATCTGTCTCTATACAAAACCTGATGAAATACGTCGACATCGTTGGTGTATGTCATCTGCACATTCTAAACTTTGCTTGGGGATGCCCAAATAGGTGATGACCACGCCATCCCTCCATCCTCTTGTAATATCCTAACATAGTAGTATGTAACCTTCTTAAGCGGTGAGTTGTCTACTACCGTGATCTCCTCATGGGTACTTGTACCTTTATGTATGTACCAATCTTCTCCGTCTCTAACTACGGTAACCTTGCTTATCTCGCTTGTACCTAAGACCTCGGCGTGAATCGTCCGCGGTTCATTCCCTCTCAACCGGAACTCCTCACCCATGATGTGGCCGTTCACCTTAAATGAGAGGACTATTCTCTGACCTGTGGTAGCGTAGCACCTCCTATTCCACAAAGCCTCCCATATGGAGGATCGTGTTAGCTCCCTTGCGTAGACTGCTGTTAACCCGCCATTATAACTCGAGGACGCCCGCGGCTCATTTCTTATCTGGTTACCTGGGCAACCGAGCTGAGTATCTGAACCCGCGACGAATCCGAGGCGGAGGCCTCTGGCTAAGGCTCCTTGAACCGAGCCTTCAGGGTTAAAGGCGGGTGTCCTCTTGATCTTACCTGATCTTAAACGTTCTAGAATCATGATCGGCCTTAACCCGCCAGCCTTCTCTGAGCTTCCATGCCTTGAGTATATCTCAACGAGCCTCTCAAAACGTGGGTTGTGGTACCTCCAATCTGTTCCAGAGACTTGATCATAGCCTAGGGGGTACGCTGTATGGTGGGGTATTACGAGGGCTCCTGTTCCTTCTAGGCAGCGCCACAGGCTTTCGGGGTCTGGCGCCTCCTCCATCCGGGTGTATGTGTAATAGGTTCCGACATCTGTTGGAAAGTATACGCACTTATGGCCGAAGTACTTGCCCGGGATTAGAGTTCCACCCCCAGAGCCGTGAGTCCATTCATACCCGAGGAACGTTACAAACTTATGGGGTTCGTTGAAGGCTGAGGCTGCTTCCCTTATGATCGCCCACTTCTCCGGGGTCATATAATGGTCGTGATCTGTGAGGGCGCAGAAGTCTAACGCCGCGACATCCCTAGCGAACTCATAATACTCGAATGGGGTTCCGTAAGCTGCGGAGGAGAGGCCCGTATGCCCATGGATGTCCCCCCAGAAGATCCTATAGCCACCCTTACCATACTCATCATCTCGACCCTTAAGAGTAGATGGGTTGCTGAATCCTTTTAGGTTTCCATGGGCATCCTTAACGCTGATCTTGAATCTCTTTTTGTCCCCGAATGTTGAGTATGGCAAGTCAAAGCTGATCACGCCCTTATCTCTCTTCTCGAAGCGTTGAGTGATCTTGAATCCGTCACCAACTATGCGGATTGGACCTGTGTAATCGGGTACGACGTTCCCGAAGTGATCAACTGCCCTTACAACGGTCTTTATAGGCTCTCCTGGATAGATAATCGATGGAACTATCACGTCGAGCGTTGACGCTGGTCCCCCAACGATTCTTACGGATGGCTGATCCTGTAAACGGATGAATTCCTCCTTTCCGTAGCAATCCACCCAAGCCTCAAAGACGATCTTGCATGCGAACTCTCTTAGGGTCATTCCGGGGGACCCTTCAGAGTCGTCGCCAAGGATTACCAGGATGCTTTGGCCTTCATGAAGTCCACGTTCTTGAAGTCTAATCCAAACATAGTAGTAAAGATCTCTCTCCAGATCTACTTTTAGAGGAGCTCCATTTGAGGCTACACACTTAACGTAATTGGCAGCCAACGGATCACTGACTTGTAGAGGTGGTAGAAGCCCGCCCGCTTTAATTACCAAGAACAGACTTCCGCCTGGAGCAATACCCTTGAAACCAGCAAAATATCTCAGCAGGATCTTACCTTTCCTTGCAACCCTCAAAACTTCAGGTGTCACCTTGATGATCCCTGCACCTCTGGGGTCAGGCACATCCACACTCGCCATCCACTGGATCAAACCTAAACTTTTCATCAGGTCAGCGGCCTCTCTCGGAACCCTATACATTTTCCCAAGTAGATCTATAAGTTTAAACCTGTCCAAATATGCCTCCTCTCCTTAAATTGAGCGTCATTAGTAATATTAAGTCTCGGTATTTAATGGAGTTATGGTTAGCATCTTTGAACCCAATGGATTATGAGATTTTGTAAAAGCTATCTGAAGGTTTAGGGGGCTTCAGGGAATAATTCATACTCACCTTTCTATTCTCTTCTATTCTTAGACCTGCGCAACTCTCGTTCGGGTCTAAAGCTGACTCACGAACGAGAACGTTTAGGGTTATTTAAGGCTGTCGAGGTTACGGAGAACTTTCACTACAGCTCCAACATACTCGTCAAGGAGTTCTCTACTAGCCTCTCTATGTAGCACTGGCAGGCCAACGGTTCTCTTGAAGAAGCGTTCGGCTTCAGGGCATAACCCTTTGGGATATGTAACCTTGCGACTGACATATGGAGCGTCGAAGGGATATCCCTCTTTCCAAATGCTAACTCTCTCCTGGTAAAGGGGGTTCCAATATACGGGTAGATAACCTGTCCTCCCCGGATTTGTCGGGAGACCCTCAGCGTTCAAAGCTTTAATGAAGTTCTCCCTTGAAACGCCCGATTTATCAGCGTAGTACTGACAAATATAGTTTAGCCATACGCGTTCACCGCCAGGTCTTTCGTAGGGAGGCTCGAAAACTCCTCCATGCTCCTCTCCAACCTCTTTCAATCGTTCAGTTATGTAACACATGTTCTTTCTCCGGATCTTAGTCCACTCGTCGAGGTGTTTGAGTTGAACTCTGGCTATGGCCGCCGCAAGCGGATGAATCCGGTATTTGAATCCGAAGCATGCCGGAGCCATCTCCTTGCCGGGTTCATAGAACCTTCTATACCTCTCAGATTTTAACCTCGGAATTCTCTTGTAATGGCCAAGTACACAGGCCCTCTCATAGTATTCCTCGTTGTTTGTTATCATGATTCCGCCTTCAATCGCCGTCATCAGCTTACTAGCTTGGAGACTGAAACAGCCGATGTCGCCGAATGTTCCCACCATCCTTCCCTTGTATTTAGCTCCGTGAGCGTGAGAGCAGTCTTCTATAACCGCGATCCCGTGATCTCGAGCTATCTCCACGATCTCATCTATCGGCGCAATAGCTCCGTATGGATGAACAACAGCGATCGCTTTGGTTCTGGGAGAAATTTTACGTTTGACGTCGTCCGGGTCGATGCATGCTGATTTAGGATCAATATCGCAGAAGACGGGAATTGCATGTAAGGCTAATATTTGACCGACTTGAAGATGCCAGGTATAAGCGGAGGTGATCACCTCGTCCCCCGGACCTACGCCGACAGCGAAATAAGCTGAATGAATCGCCGAGGTTCCGTTATTTGTTGCTAAAGCATATCGAACGCCCATATACGTAGCAAACTCTCTCTCGAACTCAGCTATGGGAGCATAAACGTTGCCGCTTTCCAAGACATCGATGACAGCTCTCTTCTCCTCTTCAGTGAAGACTGGCCACCTCCTAACCTCGGCCAGCTCTTTCTCACGCGTAATTGCCTTTGGACCTCCATGAATCGCAAGCTTCTCACCCATTCCATCCATCCCCAAGGTTACGTCCAGATGGTTACTTGCCTAAAAGCTTCCTGAGGTATTGGGCTGCATGCCTAGTCATTCGATCAACATCCTCCACAGTTGGCATTCGATGATGAATGTGGAAGGGTACGCATACCTCATAAG
>QMYL01000037.1 GCA_003662645.1 Candidatus Bathyarchaeota archaeon | reverse complement strand
TTTAGTAAACCTGTTATAGCTTCTCCAACAAAAGCATATCTTAAAAGATTTAATAATATTGTATATTTTTGGAAACCTATGACTCCTAAGAGATTAGCAGAGATTATTCAAGAATTATCTAACAATGGAAAATTACGAGAAGTATTGGGGAAAAAAGGTAAGGAATTGGTAGAAAAAGAGTATAATTGGGAAATTGAGAGCGTTAAGCTACTTAAGATATACGATCTTTGTATGAAAAAGGCTAGTAGATATTATAGATAAATTAATGTTATTTGTTTGTCTAATCTCTTAGTTGGTTGGTGGTCGAGGTTGCGCATCGTATATTCTGATAAGTGTCTTAGGTATAGGGAGTTTGGTCATCCTGAGTCGCCTGAGAGGGTCTATAATGCTTATAGGTTGCTGGTGAGGGTTGGCTTCGACTTTGTTGAGCCTGAACCCTGCTCTGAGGGTGATCTGAGGCTTGTCCATGATTTGAGGTATATTGAGCGTATTAAGAGTGGTAGGTTTCTGGACTCTGACTCTCCAAATCTTCCTGGAATTTATAACTATGCGAGGTTGTCGGCTGGCGGCGCCATCAAGGCTATGGAGTTGGCTCTGGAAGGTGAGGTTGCCTTCTCCCTGATGAGGCCTCCTGGGCATCACGCTGGGCGTAATGGTAGGGCTCTAGGCGCCTCGTCTCTGGGTTTCTGCTACTTCAATAATGTTGCGGTTGCCTCGGTTAAGGCTTTAGGGAGCGTCGATAGGGTTGCTATACTAGACATCGACTGCCACCATGGTAACGGGACTGAGGAGATTGTATATGGGAACCCGAGGATACTCTTCATCTCGCTCCATAAGTTTGGGTTTATATACCCCGGGACAGGGGGTGAGTCTAGGGGGAACTGCATAAACTATCCCCTAAGCCACAACGCCACCGAGGATGATTACATGGAAGCCCTCCATTCGGCGTTGAGGAGGGTTGAGGAGTTCAAACCCGAGCTTCTAGCGATCTCCGCGGGCTTCGACACCTACCGGCTCGACCCGCTATGCGGCCTCGGGTTGAGCAAGGAGGCTTACCTTAAGATCGGGAGGCTCATCTCAAGGCTTAATGTGGAGACCTTCGCCGTCCTTGAGGGTGGATACAGCCGTGACATGCCGGAGTGCATCCACAACTTCCTGAGGGGTCTGGAGGGGAAGTGACGTCAGCTATCAATCTGTATTGAACCGGTTTGTCAACCTAAAACTTCCACATTCAAGGATAAGAGATATTTCTAACTATGTACTAAATCTATGGGTAAGCTGTGTTGGTGGTTTGGGGTATGAGTGGCTTGAGGGGAGACCTAGTTAATAAGGTTCTATCCTCAGCTAGGCCTGAGGAGCTCGACTTCCCGGTTCCAAGCACAGATCACAGCGACCACATAGTCTACCTGACCCTCAAGGGTCACACAAAGCTCGCGGCTGACCATATACTCCACAAAGAGATGGTCGGTAAGCTCGAGGGGGTTGTTGGCAACGCAATACGCCAACTGAACTTCATCTTCAACAAGGCGATCATGGAGGTGAGGGGAGAGGATACAGAGGAGGATAGGAGGAGGATACTATCATGCGCGAGGGCCTACGAGACCCTAATACAGACCGCGATGAACCTGATCGGGCTTGAGAGCAGGATGGTGGGCTTCTCAAAGGATGAGATTGACAGAACCTTGGGGATGATCGCACGGGCCTTGAAGGATTGGGAGAGGCTTGAGAGGGAGGGAATACTCGGAGAGGGAAGCGGAGACGCCCCCATAGCAAGGGCCGTTGTGGAAGGGTTCCTCTCAGAGATGGAGGTGGTCATGTCTGAGTATTACAGGGCCCCAGGCTCGATGGTCTCACACGTCGCGAAGGCCATAAGGGAGGAGTTAGACGACGGAAACATAATGGGCTCATTCTTGAAGGCGGCTGAACGACAGATAAAGGAGAACGTATACTACAGACTCGGCGAGGCTGGACTCTGCAAGTTCGGTAACGATTACGCCCTAGGGTTGAGGTGGCTCAGACACCTCGGCTTCGTCCAGGTCTCAACGAACCCTGTCTTGGCCGCTATAGCCTATGATGACGAACCCACCCTGTGGGACGGCTATAAGGGTGAAAGCCTATGCCCAGACTTCAAGACCGCAATAAAGGGCCACCCGGAGCTGCTGGAGAACCCTGAAGCACACGGCGATGAGATAGCGGCGGTCGGGACCGAGGTGAGCATATGGCCCAACCTCGCCGTCTTCAGACCGATCGCCATAGCCTCAGGTATGTACCACGGGATGGTCAGCCTCCAGTTGAACCCGAAGATAGCTGACAGCTTCGAGGATAGCTTGAGGGACGCATTGAAGATCTACGGCGATGCCCAGGAGTTCTTGAAGAGGTATGACCGGTACCTCCTCTGGGGTTACTCCGAGAGTATAGAGAGGGGTAGGCCGAACATAGTCTTCAAAGTCTCCGGGAGCTCGCCAGCCGCCATCGATCTGACGAGGAAGCTTGAGAGTCTCGGCATAGGGACGAACAACACGGTTACCTTCACGGTCTCTCAGGAGGTTAGGCTGATCCTAGCGAAGATGGAGGGTAGGGCTGAGGCGGTTAAGAAGGGTATCCGCCTAACCACGGTCTACGAGACGAATATGGGGGGGAGGTTCGACGACCACGTCAGGGAGGTTCAAGCCGAGAAGCTCCTATCCAGAGCCCTAGACAAGATCGATAAACCGGATGAGAAGGTTAGGGTTGTTGAGAGACTCGCGGAGCAGCTTGGAGCCCTCGATGAGGTTAAGGCCAAGTCCAGCTTGGAGGAGAAGGTTAGAGCGGTCTGCAGCCGTAGGTATCTACGCCCGATGACCAAGGAGCCCTTCATAAACCTACTCGCCGAGATGGGTGTGATCAGCGGTTCGAGAGATGAGGTACGGAGGTACATATCAACCCTGGAGGAGGATATAGGCTACTGCGGAATCTACATAACCATGAGGGTGTACGAGATATTCTTCAGCCCGGAGAACAGGCCGAAGTGGATCTCCTACTTGAAGTCGAAATACGGCCTAACCGACGAGGAAGCTGAGGAGGTGATGAAGGGTATAGATGTCCTCCCAGCCTCGAAGAGGAAGCCAGCCGATACGCTGCTGACCCTGGGAGACTCTAATATGACGCATACGGAGTTCCCGAACCACCAGATGAATGTGTACAAGAGGAGCTTAGAACCGGACTTCAAGATTGAGGGATACAGGAACTCCGTCCTCGGCAAACCTGACCCTGAGAGGTTGAGGAGACTAACGGAGGAGTGGAGCGATATAAAGGATATATTCATCGGCGGGTATGAGTTGACCCCCTACCTGGTGGAGAGGCTTAAGGAGGCCGGGATAGAGGATGCGGAGAAGTATGGGACGAGGGGTATAACACCGCCCGAGTGGGGTGAGCTTGGAGCGACGGAGAAGACGATGACTGAGTTCTCGAATAGCTACGATCGCTTCAAGGAGAGATGTGTAAAGTACGTTAAGGAGATGTTGAAGGAGGAGGTTGATGCGGCACTACAAGGAGGAGTTCCCGGTTAGAACTGGGAAGAGACTGGAGATAATCGATATAACAGACGACGTGTCGAGGGTTGTTGGGGAGAGCGGGATAAAGACGGGCCTAGTTAACATATGGGTTCCACACGCAACGGCTGCGGTGGCAGTAAATGAGCACGACCCAGACCTGTGGGTTGATGTGCTCTCAACCTTTGAGAGGCTTGTTCCGGTCAAAGGAGACTACCACCACAACGCGAAGTACGGCTGGGCACCAGGTGAACAGAACGCGCATGCACATATACTGAACTGCATGGTTAAGCCGGATGTCACCATTCCAGTCTATGGGGGTAGGATGCAGCTGGGGACGTGGCAGTCCATCCTCTTCATCGAGCTCGACGGCCCGAGGGTTCGTAGGGTGAGGGTTACAGTACTCGGTGAGTAGTTGGGGCTCGATCAATTATTCGAGTAGTATCGTGACCTCAACCTCGTCGCCGTCCTTCAAGTTCAGCTCCTCCCTCAGGCAGATTGGGGCGGCTATCTCCAGGAGGTTTGAGGGGTAACCCTCAACCTCAGGTTTGACGACGACCCCGGGTATCTTACCCATCACCACCGCTCTGAAGCACCTCCCCGAGCGGAATCCCTCTTTAGGAGTTATCTCTATCCCCCTAAACTCCCCCAGTAGCCTCGTTTCCTCTCTTGATACGTTAAGGTTTAGGGTTCCAGGGTAGGGTTCAAACCCAAACTTCTCCACAAACTGCTCCCTTACCCACCCCATCCTTAAGAAGGAGGCCCCCCTCCCAACACCACTACAGACCCTACCCCTCAACGATAACATCATGTTACAAGCCCTCATGAGTGTAAAACGCGATCCATACCCTATACTCTTCTATACTTAGAGATATATACTGAATGGTATTAAGGTATTTCTTTGGGGATGAACGGTGGCTAAGCTCGCGTTGAGGGGTGGGGAGCCCGTACGGAGGAAGGAGTTTCCATCCTGGCCGATCTATGACGAGAGGGAGCTTGAAGCCTTGAGGGCGGTCTTGGAGAGTGGTAAGTGGGGTATAGGTGGCGAACGCAAGGCTGAGTTTGAGAGGAGGTTTGCAGAGTATCACGGTGTCCGCTTTGGGGTGGCCGTTGTGAACGGAACAGCAGCCTTGGAGATATCTCTCAGGGCTGCCGGAGTCCCAGCTGGGAGTAAGGTGTTGATGCCCGCCTACACCTTCATGGCTACAGCTACGGCGTCCATATACTGTAACCTGATCCCAAAGTTTGTCGATATAGACCCCGACACTTACACGATCGACCCAAAGGCCATGGAGGAGTCGATAACCGGCGACGAGAAGGCCGTCATCCCGGTGCACATAGCCGGCTGCCCAGCCGATATGGAGCGCATCACATCCATAGCCGAGAGGAACGGTCTGGTCGTGGTTGAGGATGCATGCCAAGCTTGGGGTGCCGAATGGGGTGGGAGGAGGGTTGGCTCCTTCGGTGACCTATCAGCCTTCAGCTTCCAGTCCAGCAAGAATATAACGAGCGGTGAGGGCGGGATCATACTGACGGATGACAAGGAGCTTTACGAGAAGGCCTGGTCCTACCATAACTGCGGCAGGAGAATGAAGGGTCTATGGTATGAACACTTCATCCCAGGCACGAACTGTAGGATGACGGAGTTCCAGGCTGCCATACTACTCGTCCAGCTTGAGAGGCTCCCCGAGCAGACGAGGATCAGGAATGAGAGGGCTGCGTATCTAACCCGGAAGCTTTCAAGGATAGATGGGATAACCCCGCTTAAACGGCCTGAGAAGGTAACGAACCATGCGTACCACCTCTACATCTTCCGCTATGATGAGGAGGCCTTCGGCGGCCTCCCGAGGGAGGTATTCATAGAGGCCCTAAACGCCGAGGGTATACCGTGCAGCCCGGGGTATAGGCCCCTCTATAAACTGCCAGCCTTCCAGAGGTTGGGGGAGATCCCCTTCATACCGAGGGAGCTCGTTAGGGAGATGGACTACTCGAAGGTGCGATTGCCGAACACCGAGAGGGCCTGCTACAAGGAGGCTGTATGGCTTAGACAGAACGAGCTTCTGGGGTCCGAGGAGGATATGGATGATATAGTGGCGGCCGTCGAGAAGATAAAGGATAATGTGGACGAGCTTCTTTGAGAGGGCTTAGAGACTTGGGGAAGTTGAAGGCCGGTTTCTCGAAGGTTGATATAACCCCTCCGGTGGGGGTCTACCTATCTGGATACATACTTAGGGGAGAGCCATCCCAAGGTGTGCATGACAACCTCCACGCTAGAGCCCTAGTACTCGATGATGGGAAGACGAGGGTAACCGTAGTCTCAGCCGACCTTACCGGGCTCTTCATGGAGTCTATAGATAGGATAAGGAGCAAGGCATCTGAACTGACTGGCATAGGTCGAGAGAACATCCTCATCGCGTGTACGCATACCCACTCCGGTCCAGCAACCTTCTTCATGAGAGGTGTAGAGGAGGTCGATGGGGAGTACCTCGCTCTCCTAGAGCGGAAGATAGTTGACTCAATTGTTCAGGCCAATAACGGGCTTAGGGAATCCAGCCTTGCAGTTGGCAGTGGGCTGGTTAGGGGTGTGGGCTACAATAGGGAGAGAAGGAGTAGGGAGCCGGTGGATGAAGAGCTCGGAGTGATACGGGTAAATAGCCTTAAGGGAGATGGTGGATGCCTAATCCTGAACTATGCATGCCACCCGGTTGTTTTGGGCCCGAGCAACCTCTTCATATCGGCTGACTACCCGGGGGCTGTTGAACGCTTCGTCGAGAGGAGCCTGGGATTATACTGCCTCTTCACCTGCGGGGCGTGTGGGGATATAGACCCCATAACAAACCTTGAGGTTTGGGGTAAGGGAACCTTCGGGGATGTTGAGAGGCTCGGAAGGTTGATAGGGGCCGAGGCTGTTAAGGTGGCTGAGGGACTCGATGGAACAACCAATGTAAAGATGGGAACGAAAACCGCCTCCATCGAGCTCCCAGTTAGAGAACCCCCTTCAGTAGATGAGGCTAAGAAGGAACTCTCCGCATGGAGGGAGAGACTTGAGGAGTTGAGGAGGAGCGGCGCCTCCACCGGGGAGTTAAGGATAGCTAAGGCCATGATTGGATGGGCTGAGGATGTCTTAAGGAGCCTAACGAATAGGAGCTTCCCGAAATCAAAGAGGATCGAGGTGATGCTGATCGGCTTGAATGATACGCTCCTAGTGGCGATCCCGGGTGAACCATTCGTCGAGGTGGGCCTGAAGATAAAGGAGGCCTCACCCTTCCGGTACACGTATGTGATTGGATATGGGAATGGTGAGGTTGGGTACTTCCCAACGGCTGAGGCCTTCAATAGGGGAGGCTATGAGGTTGAGATGGCCCCGAGATACCTGGACATAACCTTCCTGAAGCCCGAATCCGAAGCTATACTTGAGAGCTCCGTAATTGACCTGGCGGAGAGGCTCCATAGGGAACTGGAATCTCCTTGACCGCGTTTTAAATGGTCATTTAATGCTTGAAGAAGAGTGGAAGATGATCGGCATGGGCCTTTAAGGGTTCGTCTAGAAGCTTCCTCGCCTCATCCGGTTTTTCTTATATTCCATGGTGAGAGTTAACCGGTGGAGGCTATAAAAGCTTGATCTAAAGCTCGATGGATGCCAACAGATTAATAAGAGCGTGCCGAGTAGATGTTATAATTTAGCTTGGATGGTGAAGCCCCAGCCTATTGGTCCACGCCGGAGAAGATGTATATGCCCATAAAATTGTTGAGGACCGAGACTGATGATAGGCTCGTGATCGAGAGGGTTATGTATGCGAGGCGTTACTCGTTGTCGCTTGACAGAACCAGATGCGTCGGATGCGAGATATGCTCCATAACCTGCCCTAGGGAGGCGATAGAGGTAAAGGTTCCGCCGAGGGTTGAGGGTGAGAAGAGGGAACCCCCAAGGATCAACATAAACGTTGAGAAGTGTAATTACTGCGGTATATGCAACGCCATCTGCCCTTTTGGCGCCCTAGAGTTGAGGATAAACGGCGAGAGGCTAATACCCGTAGTGAATAGTGAGAGCTTCCCCGAGCTCATAAGGGAGGTTGAGATAGAACCTGAAAAGTGTCCACCCGGATGCAGAGAGTGTGAGGAAGCTTGCCCCTTCAACCTTATAGAGGTTGTAGTGAGAACCCCGGATGGAGAAAAGGTTGAGGATGTAGATTCCTACCCGGATAAGGGGGAGTTGGGGGTTGAGGTTAACCTAGACAAGGCCCACTGCCCATGTTGTATGGTCTGCGACGTCAAATGTCCGGAGGACGCCATACACATCAAGAA
>QMYL01000036.1 GCA_003662645.1 Candidatus Bathyarchaeota archaeon | reverse complement strand
GATATTATAATAAGCTACTGTATGCGGTTACTGGGATAAGGGAGTTCTTCGACATAAACTATCTCTGGACCGTAGGGGAGAGAATCTATAACCTTGAGAGGATTTTTAATGTGAGGGAGGGTGTGTCGAGAAAGGATGATAACTACCCAGATAGGATAAAGTACGAGGTCTTGCTCTCAGGTCCGTCGGCGAAGCAGGTTTTCGAACAGGAGGATCTCTTAAACCAGTACTACGAGGCTAGAGGCTGGGATATCGAAACAGGCATCCCAAAGAAGAGTAAGCTCCTCGAACTTGGCTTAGACTTTGCCGTTGAGTACGGAGTTTAGAGATGACACCCGACGCCTCATATTTTTGAGTCTTTCACAATACCCTAATTGATGAATCTTGTCTGTGAGATGGGGCGAGATTAAGGACCCTGTTCATGGGTATATACTCGTAACCCACTTGGAAAAGGAGCTCATAGACACCCCCGAGTTTCAGAGGCTTAGGAGGATTAGGCAGCTTGGGGCTGCACATCTGACTTATCCCGGGGCTGAGCATACAAGGTTCTCCCACTCGCTTGGGACGATGCACGTGGCTGGTCTGATGGCCGACAGGCTCGTGAATAGAGGGTGGCTAGAGAGGGATGAGGCCGTTAAGGTTAGGGTTGCAGCCCTTTTACACGATGTGGGGCATGGTCCATTCTCCCACATATTTGAGGAGGTTCTGATGGCTAGGCGAGACTTGTCTCATGAAGATATAGGTATGAGAATCATTAGAGAGACTTCCGTGGCGGATGTCCTCAAGGAATACGGTCTCGATCCCAGAGAAATATCTATGCTCTCCGTGGGCAGGCTAGAATGCACGAAGCCTTACATGAACCAGGTCATAGCAAGTCAGTTCAGCTCGGATATAATGGATTTCATACTGAGAGATTCCTACTTCACGGGTGTGAAGTATGGGAATGTGGATATAGATAGACTCGTAGACTCTGTGGACGTCGTAGATGGGAAGCTTGCAATCGACTTGGCAGCCCTCTAAGCCCTGGAGTCTTTCGTCGTGGCCAGGTACGAACTCTTTAAGGCCGTCTACTTCCACAGGACCGTCAGAGCTGCTGCAATCATGCTTGTGAGAGCCATAGAATACGCTGACGAAGAGCTCGGCTTCACGGAGTTTAAGGACGTTGAGGAGTACCTCAAGCTTGACGATGGCTATCTCATGTCTTCGATACTCGGGCTTGAGAGATCGTCCGGGAGGCTCGGAGTTGCCGCCAAGCTCTGCTGCATGTTGAGAGAGAGAAAGCTGCTAAAGTGCGCCTACGAGAAGGTCCTCCACGTTAGGGATAGATTTAGAATTCAACTCCTAGAGAGAGACAGGCGTAGGATTGAGGAGGAGATTTCCGAGCTTAGCGGCGCAGATAGGGATTACGTACTTATAGATGTCTCCACGGCGGTCTCGGTTCCGTACTATACGGCTCAGGGCAGGCCTGAGGACATACCCGTCTTCGAGAGAACGCCGTCAGGTAAGGTTAGGAGAATGCTCTCAGAGTACAGCCCGATAGTCAAACCCCTGATAGGATACTTGGACATAGTCAGGGTCTACTCCCTCCCAAAGGACTTAGAGGCCGTCAGGAGGGCGTCTCTCAAGATCTTCGGGGGGGAGACTCCGGCCTCAAGGTTCTCTTACTAACCTCCACGAGCCCTAAGTCTGCGTAGACCTTGACGTGGTCTCCTGTCCTAATAGTCTTAAGAGGATCCGGCTGAACCCTGTCCACGAGCGGTATGCCGGCTATCCCGCACCCAGTAGCGGAAATTATGTCAGCTTCTCTGCACACCATGGCTGAGGGGCCAAGGCCCATGATGGATAGGCTGTATATTTTGTAGGCCCCAACCGTGCTTCCCCTACACCATGGAAATACGAGAACTCTCCCGGATATTCTCCTACCTTCTAAGCCTGTCTCGGGATCTACTATAAAGCCTCTGCTATCCACTCCCTCTAAGAACGATATGGGAGACTTCAAGACTAGGGCGATCCCCTCGCCGAAACCCCCCACGATCCTCCGTCCTCTAAGCCTCACGCTCAATAGCCTCCTTTATACACTCCTCGCGGCTCATCAGCGAGACCTGAACACGTCCTCCAGTTATCAACTTTACGTAATGAGCTGCCTTACATGAATCCGTTACAATAGACTTGACCCCCATGTCCTCGAGTGGGGCTACGACCATGCAAGTATCCTTGAACACTCTAACACCCAGCCTCTCTAAGGCCTGAACCAAGCCTTTGGATGAGGCTCTCCTGTAGACGGCTCTCGATGTGAACAACCATAATGTTCCTCTAACCCTCCGTCCTTTAAGGAGCTCCAAGACATACCTAACCTCTGCCAGACTTAGGTGTGGACAACCAAGGCACACTACACCCCCAGAGCCTGTAGAGAGTTTCTCGATTATGTTTAAGAGCTCCCGGGTATGGACCTTAATTCTCGGAAGGCCTCTTTGAGTCTTATAAGTGAACATGGACACCCCTCCGGAGGTCCCAAGTCCGGCACTTAAGGCTTTTAACTCGTCCCCCGATGCTCCCCTAACAGACGGAATTGATGGAACGCCTCTTCCAACTTCACGACCCACCAAATATCCTAATGCGCTGAACATCAAAGCACCCTCAATGTTCCCCTCAACTTCAACCAGGTGCGTGGGTCTACGGCATTCATTCACGTGCATTCCAAACCTTGGGGTCAGACCCGTCAAGGCTGAGGCAAGAGCTGATGGGCCGCTCTCCCTGTTCGTCATGGCTCCGAGGACGGAGTTCACGTAGATGACCGCAGAAGACTCAGCCCACGCCAGGTGGCTTCCAACATCAGGACTGTTCCCAGCTAGGTAAGGAGTACACGTAAGCGTCGGTTCGATGCCCATAGACTCTAACGCCTTAACTATCTTAAACTGCTTCTGGGCGAAGTTCTCTGGAACCCCCATCTCAGCCCACTTGGACATGTCCATCCCGGCAGGGTTCATCGTAGCCTTAACCCTTGCCTTAACCCCTGAAGACGCCAAGTCCTCTAAGAACCTTAGACCGGGCTCCCCAATAGTCCTATAAGAGACCCCTGATATGTGACAACTCCTTACAGGTATGAGCCTGTCGGCCTCGAAAGCCTCCCCAATCGCAACAAGCATACGAGACGCTATCCTAAGCCCCTCACCGTACTCCCCGTCCAGAGCGGCTTCAATCCATCTCTCAACACGCACGTCTGAGCCCCTCTAGGAGCCTCTTAACCCTCCCAGAGAGGGGTATGGAGGCCTTCTCGAACATCCACCCTTCTTTTAGAGGCTTGGTTGCGTCGACACCGACCTTGCACCCTAAGCCTTCCTCGTCAGCCATCGGGTCTAAAGTTGAGACGGCGGCGTTTGGCACGACTATTAGGTCTCTGTCTCCTCTAAACCTCGTTGCTATAGCCCATTCAACTTCCCTAGGGTTAAACGGGTCAATATCTTCATCCACGACCACCGCATGCTTTACGCTTGGATGCGCCGAGAAGACGGCCATGAGAACGTTCTTTCCATCCCCCTCCCTAACTTTTCTGATGCTGATGACGCAGTGTAGCCATCCGCATCCTCCAGCCGTCAGGTTTACACCCTTGACTTCAGGAACTATCTTGCGGGCTAAGTTCCATATTAAAGCCTCTCTGGGAACCCCCATGAGTAGTCTGTGCTCAGAGCTGGCTGGCAAGAGAGCCTGATAAATGTAGTCCTCTCTATGCATAACCCCCACTACTTTAACTACGTGCTGACGTCTAACCCTGTCATAGGTTCCAGTCAGATCTACGAACGGCCCTTCATCCACAAGCTTATCTAGCATTATCTTACCCTCGAGCACTAACTCAGCTTCTGAGGGCGCATACGCATTTACGTACCTACACCTCAAAAGCTTAAGCCTTCCACCAAGAAGCCTGTTAGCTACATCGTACTCACTAACTCCAAAGGGTGCTGGGGTAGAGGCGGCTAGGAGAACGGCTGGATGCAAGCCTATAGATATTGCCACGTCCAGCGTGTTCTTACCGCTTTCCTTAGCTATCTGACACAGTCTGTATAGGTGTCTTGGAACAATCCTTATAGCAAGATGTTTCTCATCCAAAACTTCAAGCCTGTGAATGGAAACGTTCTCGATTTCTCCGTCAGGACTTAAAGCTGAGACCACAGAAGCTGTTATGTAGGGAGCCGGGTCTCTACTATAATGTGTGAGCACTGGGATCCTGTCTAGCTTGACCTTCTCTATCACCTCTGCGACCGGTCCATCATCCACTCTCTCGGCCTTCAGGGGATTCTTAACAGCCTCTAAGAGCGCCTGATAAAGTTCTATAGCCCCCCGAACCCTGAGAGCCTTGTAAATCCGACTTCTCTTACCGCATACGCCCCCTATGACTTTTACCTTATAGCCCTCAACATTCTCAAAGAGTACAATAGGCCCTCCGTCAAGCTCCTTCAGAACTAAGGGTATTTCAAACTTAGGTGATAGAGGAGTTTCTATCTTGAGAACATCTCCGAAGCTTTGAGACTCCTCAACAAACTCTCTCAGACTCAACTTCCACCCCCCGCATCTGTATATCTCTTTATGAGGGTTGTGGCAAGTCTAATTATAGCCCTCCCGGCTCTGTCCACACTCAAGCTTCTCAAGTTCACAGATACAAGCGCAACTTTACCCACACGCTCAGCGAAGTTCTCGGCTATTATCCTCCCGAATACCGAGTCTCTCTCCCCGAGGATAGTCGAAGATACGCCTCCGGGTATAGCAACGGAGAGTGTTCCAAGTCTCATTTTATCCCCATCCCAGAAGAAAGCTATTATGGCATTCTCCATGACAAGCATAGAAGCAGTCAACTTAATCCCGCCGATCACGTCCTCGACTTTAATCATCGAAACCCCACTTTTCATCGTGTGTCCCCCTTAAGAAGAGCGACTATGCAATTAAAAGGTCTGGTCTTATGAAGAGTTTCTAGGCTGGTACTGAATAATGATTCAGCGTTAGGAAAGATATTGTAATCGTTGGGGAGATTTTAAAACACGCTAAAAGCTGGAAATTGCTAGGATAACTTTTAATACATAGAATTTAAACCCTTAAACTGGTAGGCTATGTTAAAAGGATTAGACAAGACAATTTTAAATGACGCTAAACGCATAGTCGACGAGGCCGACAAGAGGGGGGTCATTCTGAGGATAATGGGGGCGTTAGCTATATACATACACTCAGGAGAATTCGTAAACCTTTACAGGCGGATGGGGAGGCTCGGAGATAGGCTGTTTACTGACATAGATCTGATAGGATATAGCAAGCAGAGAAAGGATATAAGTGAGGTGTTGAATGGATTGGGCTACGACATGGATAGAGCGATAATGCTCATGTTTGGCGCTAACAGGGGAGTGTGGCACCACCCCGATGGACTCTACCATGTGGACGTGTTTTTCGATGCGCTTGAATTCTCGCATGACATAAGGTTTAACAAGGGGATGAGTAAGGGGAGACTCGAGTTAGACTATCCTACTCTCACACCCTCAGACCTCCTGCTGGAGAAAACGCAGATACATGAGATAAACGAGAAGGACATAAAGGATATTATAGTCCTCGTTAGGGCACATGAGATATCTGAGGATGAGAAAAAGGATACCATAAACGTCAAGTACATAGCTAGGCTACTGGCCGATGATTGGGGTTTTTACTACGACGTGAAGGAGAACTTAAATAAGGTACTGTTCTTCGCTGAGAAATACTTTAAGGAAAACCTGATATCTGAGCAGGACTTTTCTGACATAAAGGTCAAGATAAATAAGATACTTGAGTGTATGCACAATGAACCTAAGACGAAAAAGTGGAAAAAGAGGGCAAAGAAAGGTACAAAAAAGAAGTGGTGGAGAGATGTCGAGGAGTATCTCAGGTAATCTGTAATCAATCACCTTAAGAACTTGTCAGGTCTCTCCAAAGTCTCTTTCAGTTTATTGAGGAACCTAGCCGCCAGCGCACCGTCCACAGCTCTATGATCTGCCACCAACGTGAGGTACATAACAGGTTTCTTTGATATTTCCCCACGTTCTATACACAGCTGCTCGTGTATAGTTCCTACAGCTAGAATACAGCTTTGGGGTAAGTTGAGTACGGGTATGAACAATTGAACACCGTACATTCCGAGGTTTGTTACTGTGAACGTACCGCCTTTCACGTCCTCGTCTCTTAGAGCTTTCTTCAGAGCTCTCTCAACAAGTTCCTTTCTTCTCAGAGCTATTTCCTCAAGAGTAAGTTCGTTCGCTCTATGTACTACGACCGTTATAACACCCTCCTCACCTACGTCAACCGCTATGCTAATGTTAATCTCGTCAAATACCTTGATTTTCCCATCCTCAAAACTTGAGTTAAGCCTTGGGTACTCCTCAAGGCATTTAGCCACGGCCTTTACTATCACGTCTGTGTAAGTTAACCTAACACCTATATGCTTCTCAAATTCTTCAAGCATAGCCTCTCTAAACTTTACGAGCCTTGAAGCGTCCACTGACGTTATAAGGCTTATGTGTGGGGCCTCCCTCCAGCTCTCGCATACACGTCTAATCATGAGGTCCCTGATCCCCGTTACGGGCAAGACCTCCCTAACCTTAACCACCTCCTCTTTTTTCATCTCTTCTATAAGCCTCAGAACATCCCTCTTGACTATCCTCCCCCCAGGTCCGGTTCCTTTGATCTTCGTCAAGTCTATGTTATACTGTTTGGCGAGTTTTCTAGCAGCTGGTGAGACGAATATCCTCTTGGGCTTTTCAGCCATTAATGTACGTAACTCCTCCTCGGTCTCGGCTATCAATGCTATTGTCTCCCCAACCGGCGCTGTCTCCCCCTCCTTAACGAGTATCTTAGCCAGGAAGCCGTCGGCTGGAGCCTCGAACTCCTTGATAACTTTTTCGCTCATTACACTGAACAACGGTTCACCTCGCTTTACCCTATCTCCCTCACTCTTAAACCACTGGATGAGCTCCCCCTCCAGCATCCTCCCGATCTTCGGCATCACTACCTCGACTGGCATTTTTTCTCCCCGGTTAACGGTCAGAAAGTATACCCAACTACTTCCTTAACAGCTCTTATAAGGTCATCCTCGGCGGGTATGACGTACTCAAGTAGGGGTGGACTAAATGGAGTGGGCGTGTCTAGGGCGGCGACTCTCTTTATGGGTGCATCTAGGTAGTCAAAGGCCTCCTCGACTATAGTTGCCGATATCTCAGCTCCAACCCCTGCGGTCTTAACATCCTCCTCAAACACAACGACTCTTCCGGTCTTCTTAACCGACTCTATTATCGTCTTCTTATCCAACGGTGTGAGTGTCCTAAGGTCAACTACCTCTACACTTATACCTTCTTTCTCTAACATGTCGGCAGCTTTAAGAGCCTTCTGAACAAACCAGGAGTATGACACAACTGTAACGTCCTCGCCCTCTCTCTTTACGTCAGCCTTTCCCAACTCGATCATGTATTCCTTTTCGGGCACAGGCCCCTTAACCGGGTACAGAGCTCCATGTTCAAAGAATATGACAGGATTGTCATCCCATATGGAGGCCAACAAAAGACCTTTAGCATCGTAAGGAGTCGACGGCAAAACTACCTTGATCCCAGGAGTGTGCATAAACCAGACCTCGTTCCTCTCCTCATGCTGAGCCGCTGCCGAGAACCCGGATAGATTAACTGTTCTTATGACTATGGGTATACATATCTGACCACCGGATATGTAAGGCAACTTAGCAGCTTGGTTGTATATTTGATCCATGCAGACCCCGAGGAAGCTGGAATACATTATCTCAGCAACGGGTCTCATACCCGTTATCGCAGCCCCTATAGCAACCCCTATGATCGCCGTCTCGGATATCGGAGT
>QMYL01000035.1 GCA_003662645.1 Candidatus Bathyarchaeota archaeon | reverse complement strand
GTGAGAGGGACTTCCTGATACGCCACGTTAGGTTTACCGTTGGGGCTGATGTGAGCGTATACCTATCGAGGGGGGCCTCCGGTTCAGCGGAGTCGGTGATTGAGGCAATAATGGGGAACGTATCTGGGATATCATCCATGACCGTTGAGTATAAGTTCGGCGTGGACGTTGGGGGTCGATGGGTGAGTGTGGTCGCCATAGACCCAGACGAGTGGTTTGGCATAGCCTACTACGAACCGGATCTCTTCACCGGTAGGGACGTTGCATCCGCAATCCAAGAGATGGAGGGTGACAACTACACGATAATCCTCGAACGTGGGGTTGCGGAGAGGCTGAAGCTATCGATAGATGACCCGATCGCCGTCACCCCCAACTCTAAGACCCTAAACCTAAGGGTCGTCGGGTTCTTCGGACCTAAATCCGTAGCCATGCAGTACCCATACCATTACCCCCATACACCCTCTTATTGGTCTTACATACCGATCGGTTTATACCACATTATTGAGGATGAGGTTAAACCGGAGGTTAAAATATTAATTAAGCTTGAGCCCGGGGTTGATGGGAAGCTTGTGGCTGAGGATATACGGAACCTCAGGTTGAGTGGGGTTGACTCCGTCTACTCTGTGGCTGAGATGTTGGAGGCTGGGTTTGGAGGTTTGTGGAGGCATAGCGTACCCTACGTACCGTTCAGCGGGGTTGCACCGTCGATCTCGATGGAGATACAACGCTTCGGCATAGCATTCATGATCGTGGCTGCTTCCATAGGGGTGGCTCTCTCATCCATGGTCGGGGTGAGGGAGAGGGTTAGGGAGATAGGGATACTCAGCGTTAGGGGGTTATCCTTCAGGCAGATAGTTGGCATGCTCCTCACCGAGAGCCTAGCCGTGAACGTGTTCTCCATACTGCTTGGAGCCGCTGTAGGCTTGATAGTAGTACATGGAAGCATATCAGCCTCAAACTCGATCTGGATATTCACAACGCCCATCCTCCACAGAATGGTCTTCCCCCTGGACGCCGTCTTAACGCTCACATCATGCTGCTGTCTGGTTATAATCTCAACAGTAATCCCAACCGTGATATCGGCTGGAGGGTACATGAAGGAGATCGAGAGGATAGTGAGGGAGGTATAAAGATGGGCGTGAACGTGTTCGTTAAGGACCTCGTTAAGGTCTACCGCCTAGACTCGGTTGAGGTTCAAGCCTTGAGAGGATTAAGCATGGAGGTTGGGGATGGCGAGGTTGTCTCAATAATAGGGCCGAGTGGAAGCGGTAAGACCACCCTACTCAACATAATCGGCGGCCTAAGCAGGGCTACAGCTGGCACGGTTAAGGTTGGAGATGTAGAGGTTACATCCCTAGATGAGAATAAACTCATCGAGTACAGAAGAAGGACAGTCGGCCACATATTCCAGACGTTGAACCTGATACCAACCCTAACGGCGGCCGAGAATATAGAACTCCCCATGATAGCCCTCAGGGTTCCCAGGGAGGAGAGAGCTAGGAGGGTTAGGGAGCTGCTTGAGATAGTGGGCTTGGAGGATAGGGCGAGCCACAAACCCGGCGAGTTGAGCGGTGGAGAACAGCAGAGGGTGGCCATAGCCGCAGCTCTAGCTAACGATGCACCCCTAATACTCGCCGATGAACCAACCGGTGAACTCGATACAGCCAACGCTAGGATGATCGTGAACTACCTCCTGAAGGTGAACAGGGAGATGGGTAAGACCATAATCATGGTCACGCACGACCCAACAGTCGCCAGGGAGGCGGATAGAATCCTCAAGATCGAGGATGGCGTCATCAAGGCCTCACTCACACCAACCCAGATAGCTGAGGCTGGGAGGGCCATCACATTCATAGACCAGATAAGGATGAGGATGAGTGACCTAAACGCTGAGTTGGAGAAGCTTGAGGAGGAATTGAAGGCGGGACGGATAGGTGGGGACGAATACTTCGAGAAGAGGAGGAGTATAATGGAGACCTTGAGGGTTTATAGGGATGAGCTCCACCGTCTCGGGGTTGTATCCTAAACGCTGCGGAGGGTGAATGCGGACTATAGCATTACCGGAGCCCCATCATTTATAGAGTCATTATGAAGAGGAGCCTCTCAACAAGCTCCTTATACCGGTTCCTGATGGTTACCTCCGTAACCTGAGCTATCTCGGCTATCTCTCTCTGGGTCTTCCTCTCACCAGTCAACACGGATGCTATATAACTGGCTGCGGCAGCTATCCCAGTTGGACCCCTACCAGATGTTAACCTCAACTCGCTCGCGACGGACAGTATCTTACTCGCTATCTCCTCAACCTTCCCCTGCATGGTCAACTGGTTCGAGAACTTTGAGACATACTGGTTCGGTTTTAACGGGGGGATGAAGTAGCCCAGCTCCCTAACAAGGAAGCGGTAGCTGCGGCCTATCTCCTTCTTGCTCACGCTTGAGGCTGCGGCTATCTCGTCTAGGGTCCTCGCGAGGCCGCACTGCCTACACGCTATGTAGACCGAGGCTGCGCTTATCCCCTGAATTGACCTACCTCTTATGAGGCGTTCCTTCACCGCCTTCCTGTAGATGACCGAGGCCGTCTCGAATATGCTCTTTGGTAGTGAGAGGTTGTTCGCTATCTTCGTTATCTCCGAGAGGGCGAAGGCTAGGTTCCTCTCTATCGCGTCTGAGACCCTTATCCTCCTCTGCCACTTCCTGAGCCTGTATATCTGGGCCTTCTGGCTCGGGGAGAAGCCCTTCCCATAGGCGTCGCGGTCGTGCCAGTCTATCATGGTTGATAAGCCCTTATCGTGTAGTGTGAACGTTACTGGGGCTCCAGCCCTAGCCCTCTTCTCCCTCTGCTCGTTATCGAAGGCCCGCCACTCCGGACCCCTATCCTCAAGCTTCATCGCGATCACGAAGCCGCAGTCCATACACACAATTTCGGCGGTCTCGTAATCCCTCATCAGCCTTGTGCTCCCACACTCGGGGCACCTCTGGATGTCCTCAACCTTGGGGTATGAGGTCTGACTCTTACTCATCTACCTCTTCTCCTCTTCCCCTTCATCATCTTACGTCTACCCTTAGGTTGGGAGACGTATAAGGTCCGGTTGATGAGCTTCCTGGGGTTCTTATAGTTCCTCTCATCGATCTTCACCTCTACATATGGGGAGTCTACCGAGCCGAAGATGTCGAAGACCGTGCCCACCAACCTCAACTTATCATCCAAAACTTTATCACCAATCCTTGGTGTATTCTCGGCCTTAAGAACCGCCATCCCACTCGGAGTTAGATGGAGGACACGGCCAATCCTTATCAAGTTTTCACCCTTTCCGGATAAAAGATATAGAGATACATCTTACCATATTATTTAAACATTTCTGAGGTGAATATTTCCGTGAGGGATTGTGTTGGGTGGTAGGGGTAGGCTCATAGTGATTATGGGCTCAAAGAGCGACCTTGAGTTCGCTAGGAGGATCAGGGGGTTCCTAGAGAGTGAGGGCTTCACCGTCAAATGCGAATACGACGTGGCGTCAGCCCATAGAACCCCAGATGTACTCCTAGAGAAGCTGAAGAAATACGAGAGCAGCGGGGGGAACCTCGTCTACATAACCGTGGCCGGACTATCAGACGCCCTATCCGGGGTTGTAGCCGGCTACACTAAGCATCCCGTGATAGCTTGCCCACCGGACTTGGACAGGTACGGATGGATTAAGGCCTTCTCATCAGCTATGACCCCAAAGGGAGTGGCGGTCCTACTCGCTACAAACCCTGAGAACGCAGCCCTGGCAGCGGTTGAGATCCTAGCCCTATCAGACAACTCGTTATATACGGAGGTTGAGAATTATAAGCGGAGGAGGAGGGAGTCGACGATAAGGGCGGCCGAGGAGGTTAAAGGCTTAGAGGGGAGGAATAAATAGTTGAGCTCGGATTTGAAGCTTGATGACGTTGAGGTCATACTTGAGACGAACCTCCCGCTTCCACTCTTCAAGAGGGGTAAGGTTCGAGACCTGTACGACCTCGGAGACAAATTGCTGGTCGTCTCGACCGATAGGATATCGGCCTTCGACAGCGTCCTCCCAAATGGGATACCCTACAAGGGCGAGGCCCTAAATAGGCTCTCCGTCTACTGGTTCAACGAGACGAGGGATGTGGTGCCAAACCACATAGTGAGCGTGATCGACCCCAGAACGGTCCTCGTCAGGAAGGCTAAACCGATAAAGATAGAGTTCATAGTTAGGGGCTACCTGTACGGGTCGGCTTGGGGTAAATATAAGGATGGGAAGGACATCTGCGGGATAAGGCTCCCACCAGGATTGAGGAAGGCTGATAAGCTACCTGAGCCTATATTCACGCCCACAACGAAGGCTGAGGTTGGACATGATGTTGAGCTGACGCGACGCGACGTGGCTGAGATGATAGGAAGGGATATGGCGGAGGAGGTTGAGGAGATATGCATAAAGATATACGAGACGGCCTCAAGGAAGGCTGAGAGGAACGGGATAATAATAGCGGATACGAAGTTCGAGTTCGGCATAGTGGATGGAGAGCTAATCCTAATAGATGAGCTATTAACCCCCGACTCATCACGCTTCTGGCCAATAGACAGATATGAACCCGGGAGGGACCAGGTCAGCTTCGACAAACAATACGTGAGAGACTACCTGATCTCGACCGGATGGAATAGGGAGCCCCCGGCACCCAGGCTACCAAAATACGTGGTTATAGAGACCTCCAAAAAGTATATAGAGGCCTATGAAAGATTAACGGGGAGAAAGTTCAGGTGAAGAGGGTATGATCGAAAGGGAAGAGATGCAGGAGGTTGTCAAGTCATACAAGGAGCCGGTATGCCTAAACCTCGGCTCCCACTCGGCGCTCGACGCATGGCAGGGACAGAGGAACTACGGGCTTAGGAGCATAATCTATGTACCCAAGGGAAGGGCTAGGATATACCTCCAGAACCCGATGGTAGGGAAACCCGGCGAATACGTTGAGGACCTACCCTCACTCGTTAGGAGGGACCTCATCGTAGTTGAAGACCCGGCGGACATAGACAAGAAGGGCTCCTGGAGAGCCGCCATACTGATAGTCGATAGGTACCCAGACATAGTTAAGTACGTCGATGACCTGATAGAGCTGGAGTGCATCCAGATACCGAACAGGGCCTTCTCGGTCTACGTCGGTGGAGACGAATACTGCAGCGTCATAGAGAAAGAGTACGCGGTCCCGATAATGGGTTCACGCAAGCTCTTGAAGATAGAGAATAGGGGCGAGATAGAGAGGGACTACTACTGGTTCGCTGAGAAGGCTGGGATACCATACCCCAAATCCTACGAGTTCGAAGTGCACAAGAACGGGATAAGGTTCAAGGAGTACATAGATGAACCCCTCCTGATGAAGGCTGAGCATGCCCACAGAAAGTTCGAGAGGGAGTTCATCTTCGCAGCCAACTCAGCAGACCTTGAGGAGAAGGTTGAGAGGGAGGTCAAGCTCGGAAACCTAGATAGGGAGGGCTTGGAGAACGCTAGGGTCGAACAGATAGTCCTAGGTCCACACGCAAACTTCAACTTCTTCTTCTCACCCCTAAACGCAAAGAGGGAGTGGGGTGACGTGGATGACGCCTTCGCAAAGCTCTACGGAACAAGCATAGAGGAGGCTAGGGTCCACCTAGCTAACGAGTTCCTCTCCATAGACGAGAGGAGGGAAACGATCCTGGACGGCTTGAGGAGGCTCCCGATAGATGTCCAAGAGAAGATAAAGAGGGTTCCATCCTTCGAGGTTACGTGCCACCTGGCGATGAGCCTTAGGGAGTCACTGCTGAAGGATGTCCACAGGTATGCGGACGCCTTCCTACTGGCAACCCTGAAGTATGAGCCTCCCGGGATAATCGGGGCCTGGTGCCTCCAAACCCTAATAACGTGGTCGAAGATACCTGGTCCAGCGGTAGAGTATGGACTATACGATGTACCGCCTGGTAGGGAGACCTACATGCACATCCCGGTTACGCAGGATGTAGCCCTGAGACACGGAGGAGGAACGAACGTCCACATGGGCGTAGGCTCACAATACGCCAACGCAATGTACCAGAGGAGGCTGAGCATGGGGGACAGAATAGCCCTAGAGATTAGGAGGGCCATGAAGGAGAACCTACTCACAGAGATAGTCACATAACTTAAATCCCTCCCTTTTTTAAAATATCCATGTTAACCGTTCAGTCTGGGCTGGGTTATGCCTTCGAAGTATGCTGAGGCCGGAGTGGATGTAAGGAAACGGGGTATAGAGACCTTCAAGGAGACCTTGGATGATTTATACCCCCAAGCCTTCTGCGTCGTGACTAGAGACCCGGATATGCCTGAGTATGGAATTGTGACCCACACGGACAGCGCCGGAAGCAAACCTATACAGGCGTACATACACTGGAGGGAGACCGGTGAGATAAGATGGTTTAAAGGCTTGGCCCAGGACGTCATAGCGATGAACCTCGACGACATAATCTGCGTTGGGGCGAAACCCGTGAACTTCGTCGACTACATAGCGGTAAACCCCTTCAAGATACCGAAGGGTGAACTCCTGAAGACGATAAACGAGGGCTTCAAGGAATGCCTAAGCCTACTGGAGGAGTACGGACTCAAGACGGCCTTCTCCGGCGGCGAGACCGCAGATATGCCCGACCAGCTGAGAACCCTCGATATATCGGGCACGATAAACGGCAGGGTCAAGTTGAGCAAGGTCATAACCGGCGACGGAATAAAGCCCGGAGACCTGATCGTTGGTTTGAGGAGCGGCGGTAAAACGAGGTATGAGGATTGCGAGAACAGCGGGATAATGTGTAACGGCCTAACCCTGGCTAGGCTCTGCCTGATGGATGAAGGGTACCAGAGGGTGTACCCAGAGGTATCGACTGAGGAGAGGGGCTACTACGGGAGGTTCAAGTTCGACCAATACCTCGACGAGCTAGGTATGACCGTTGGTGAGGCTATCCTATCGCCGACCAGGCTCTTCGCCCCGGTGGTGTGGGAGATGCTAACCACCTATGGGCCGCATATATCCGGGCTCGTACACAACACGGCTGGAGGGCAGACGAAGTGCTTACGGATAGGGAGGAACATACATTATGTAAAGGACGACCTCTTCGAGGCCGACCCAATATTCCACCTGATACAGAGGGAATCTGGGGAGAGCTGGAGGGATATGTTCGAAAACTACAACATGGGCGTAGGCTTCGAGGTTATCGTCGACAGGGAATACGCCGAAGAACTCATCGCGATTTCGGAGCGGTATGGACTTGAAGCGAAGGTTATAGGTAGGTGTGAGAGGAGCGATGGAGAGAATAAGTTGACCATCATAAGCCCGTACGGAAAGTTCCGGTACAGCTAAGCAAACCATAGGGCGACGTGAAAGCCTTCCTACAGACCGGTCGATTGGGAGATACATCCCAAACCCACCATCCGGATTCTCACCATAAAATTAAAATAGTCTTGGCATGGAGTAAATAACGAGAACCACATCGAGGAGGAATAGCCTATCAGCTTTGAATACGTTGTAGAAACCGAGGATTTGGCTAAGTATTACCAGATGGGTCCCGTAACGGTTAAAGCCCTTGACGGTGTCAACGTGAAGGTCAAACGCGGCGAGTACGTCTCAATAATGGGTCCATCAGGCTCGGGTAAGACCACATTCTTCAACATGGTTGGGGGCATAGATAGACCAACCCGCGGCAGGGTTTATATCGACGGAGTAGACATCTCAAAGCTCGACGCCTACGAGATGGCTTGGCTGAGATGCCGAAAAATAGGGTACATCTTCCAAACCTTCAACCTGATCCCTGTCCTGACAGCCTGGGAGAACGTGATGCTGCCGATGATATTCGCCGGAGTCGGGAGGGAGGAGCGTATGAGGAGGGCTAGGGAGATACTCGAGACCGTTGGG
>QMYL01000034.1 GCA_003662645.1 Candidatus Bathyarchaeota archaeon | reverse complement strand
GTTATCGAGTAATACTTTATCCTCCTCCTTCCCTTCTGGACCCACCTTCCGGTTATAAAGCCCTTCTCCTCAAGCTCGTATAGAAGCGGGTAGACGACGCCTGATGTGAACCTCCGCTTTGTCAGCCTGATAAGCTCCTTCGTTATCTTGTAGCCAGACATAGACCTCTGGGTCAGTAGCCAGAGTATGATGGCCCTACTCAATCCTCTCAGGGTTGGCCTAACCAGTTCGTCCTCAACACCAGCCAATATGAGCCTCTCCACGCCGGTAAGTTAAAAGTCGGGTAACTCTCTTTAACTCTTCATTTATATATCTTAACCTTCGCTAAGTTTTTGGTTTTCAGATCTATTAAAGTTTAGGGAGAAGGTATAGCTATCCAAGAACGCCCTTGACTGTTTAACCCTTAATTTACCAGCCGGTGTCCGGTGATTTTTACATGCGGGTAACCAAAAGGGATATTAGTCTCCCCGTTACCATGTTGAATGGTGAGAGTCGAGCGTTGTGACTCCTTCAACCTACATGGATATTTGGGTGGGAGTGGAACTTGAGTGATACCTGGATAAAGACTTGCGAGAGACTGTTGAGGCAGATGAAGAGGCTGTCAGATAAGAAGAATAAGGATCGGTTGGATATAGTCCAGTCAATGAGGTTCGCCCTCTATGCCCTACACCGCAGCTTGATCGGGTGGATGAACTGGGTTAATAACCCCGATATAATGGCGACCTTCAACTACGAGGAACTTGAGGAGATGAATAAGAAGATAACCTCCTTCGTCGAGGACTTCATAAAGTACGATGTTGAGGTTACACAGCTGGGCGCGAAGAGGAGCCTAGAACTGGAAAAGGCAAGACAGAGGTCCGAGGAGAGCCTCAGGAGGGGGCCTGAAGAGACCTTCTACGTTTAAACTCTAACTCAACCATCTACTCAAAGTTGAGATATCGCATGTTAATCGATTCATAGGGTTGAGAAGGCTTCTCCGGATCAAACCTTACGTGGAACCCTGAAGTGAGATTCCCTACCCGCGCTGATATACTCACCATTCAACTGTTCTCTGACAATTGAGGCTATCTTTGCGAAGTTCTCAGAGCCCAAATATTGACGCGGCCTAACTATTATATGCTCAGCGGTCTCCTCAAAGTATAACATCCCAGCCAACTCAGGCGGGAAGACCCTCTGCACATCATCTATCGTTCTAAGCCTCTCCGGGGTTACCACCGTCACCGTCGGTTGGGCTGGAGGAGGCTTTACGGACCTTAAAGTCTGCGCTACATCCCTGAGGTCCTCCGAGAGAAGCCTCAATATCTCGAGGAGTTCATCGATACGCTTAAGTATCGCGTCTAAGTTGGCTCTCTCCTCACCCATAAGGCATTCCTTCCCGATCAACTTTCAACCTTCCCCCTCATTTGTTTTACTATGAGACTCACCGACAGGAGACAACCAGCTCAACCTAACCTTTATCTCCTCATCCACTCTTAATCTTGATGGGAACCCACCTGGAGGGTGGATGAATGCTGGAGATAGATGGCAGCGAGAAGAGTGGGAGCGGGACGATACTCAGGATATCAGTAGCCCTAGCCGGGATACTCGGTGAGGCCCTACACATATATAATATCAGGAAGAAGAGGAGCCGGCCCGGATTGAGGCCCCAACACCTAGAAGCCGTACTGACGGCTGCGAGGATATGCAATGCGGAGGTTAAGGGAGCTGAAATAGGCTCCATGGAGCTGTGGTTTGAACCGGGCGAGATTGAGGGCGGCAGTGTGAAGGCCGAGATCGGAACCGCTGGGAGTATATCGATGTTGATAATGACTGTGCTGCCATTATGTGCCCACGCAAAGAACCCCGTACACCTGCACATCGAGAGGGGAGGAACCGATGTCTCACATGCACCAACAATAAACTACATGAAGTATGTCTTCCTCCCGGTGCTGAGGAGGATGGGTCTGGACGCTGAGATCACCGTTAGGAGGTACGGCTACTACCCTAGGGGTATGGGTGAGGTCATCTTAGAGACTAAACCCTGCGGTAGACTTAAACCATTAATGTTGAGGGAGCGTGGGAGGTTCGGAGTGATAAACGGGATCTCCGTATGCACCTTCCTGGCGAATAGAAGGGTTGCCGAACGCCAAGCCAAGGCAGCTGAGAGGCTTCTAAGGTCTAGGGGTTATGAGGCTGAGATAAGGGTGGTGAACGACTTCTCTAACCCCCTCCAGAAGGGCAGTTCTCTAGTGTTGTGGTCTGAGAGCGATAGGGGAGCCATCTTGGGAAGCGACGCAATAGGTGAGATAAGGAAGACGAGTGAGGCCGTCGGCAGAGAGGCGGCTGAGAAGATACTCGTCGAGTTGGGCTCCGAGGCAACGGTTGACGTACACCTGGCGGATATGTTGATACCCTACATAGCCCTAGCCGACGGTGAGTCCACCTATGTTTCACGCTCCATGACAGACCACCTCGAGACGAATATATGGCTCGCCAACAAGATACTCAACGTCGATATACAGGCCGTAAAGAGGGGAGATGTGTACGTAATAACGAAGAAGGGCTGAGCAAAGGGGTTCTAGGTTGGTTAAGGCTAGGATAAGGGGCATATACTCAACGGCCTTAACGCGTCTCCTCCTAGATGAAGGCTTCAAGATAGTCCAACCCTCAGCCGTAATAAGGGAGAGGTTCAAACTTGATGAGAGTAAATGCGATGCTCAGCCTGACATCGACATATACGATAGGGTCGACAGGCAGGGGATAAACGCCGGAGGTTCACCGGAGGCAATCGATACGTTGGCCTCAATACTCCTATCCAAGCTCGACGATGTTGTGATAAGGAAGCGGGGAGCCCAACAATACGTGACGGAGGCAGTGGGTATAGGGTCCAGCAGCTTCCTGAGCGCGGAGTTTCCATCCCTATCGAAGAGGAGGCTCGACTCAATAAGGAGCCTCGTCGCACCCACACTCGAGGGACACCACTACTACCGGGCTTGTGGCGGCAGAATATCCTCACTACTCGAGATGGCTGAGAGGTTGCTGGAGCAGAAATGCCCCCTGAGGGAGGTTGAAACACTATTTAAGGAGACGATCAAGCCCTACTACCCAAGAGAGGGCTCCGCGATAGAGATAGAACACGTGAAGGTTATAGGTTACACCTTCAACCTGGGTGAGGCCAAAATACTGGAGTTCGATGAGGAGTCGAGCTTCATAAGGCTGAGAAGAAGGTTCATCCGGAGGGGGATGTACGACGGATTGAGGGTTAGGAAGGAGTATGGGGACTACGCGATAACGGACCTGAGGATAGGTGAGTGGAGCCTAAAGACTAGGTACTTCTCTAAGGATGATGAGTATAAGGGGACATACATCAACCTGAATACACCCATAGAGCTATACCCGAGGAGTATACGCTACGTAGACCTGGAAGTGGACATCTGCGTTTGGCCGAACGGTTCCTTCAAGGTGTTAGATGAGGAGAAGCTTCAATTGTGGATCTCTAGGGGCTTCATCTCCCCAAAGGTTGGTGACATCGTGAGGGATGAGGTTAAAGCCCTCATAGAGTCGATAGATCTGAGCGTTGAGAAGGTTCCTCCCTGACGGTTACTCCTCTAGGATGTTCAGGACGCTCCCTTAACCGTCGTTGAGATTATGTGGGACACCCCGTTCCTCCCATAGACGCCGTATACCTTATCGGCCTTACCAACCATCTCAGGCTTTAGGGTTATCACTATGAACTGTGAGTTTGAAGCCTCCTCGGATAGGAGTTCACCCAGCCTCTCGACGTGGAAGGCATCGAGGTGGGCATCTATCTCATCGAATAAGTAGAAGGATGCTGGAGTTAAGCCCTGCAGGGCGAAGAGGAAGGCGACCGCGGCAACCGACCTCTCACCGCTACTGGCCCCACTTATGAGGATAGATGGTTTATCCGGAAACTTGACGACCATATCCACACCTCCACTGAAGGGCTTCTCCGGGTTCTCCAGCTTGAGGTAGGCCTCCCCACCACCGGTTAGCCTTGAGAAGTACTTACCTAGGTTCTCGTTTATCTGGTTGAAGGCGTCCATGAATGCCTTATACTTCCTCCTCTCTATCTCGTCTATGAATTTGAGTATGGCCATCTTCTCCCTCTCCAGCTCATTCATCCTTATGGAGAGCTCCTTATACCTGGCCACTTGCTCGGCGTAGTGTGATAAGGCCAACTGATTTACCGCACCTATCCTCTCCAGCTCCATCCTCATCATCCTAAGAGATGACTCAGCCTCCTTGAGCTCAGCCTCTGAAACCTTCAGGGGCCCGCTGTACCCGTAGGACTCAAGCCGTTCTCTACACTGTTCCATCCTGAGCTTAAGGGTCTCAAGGTTGAGCCTAACCCTCCCCAGTAGGTCGCTGGCCTCCTCATACTCTCTATTAACGCGGTTCAACCTGGACTCTATGGCTTCCAGCTGGGATGTGAACTTCTCCGCCTCCTTCCTCGCGCTCAGCAGGGTCTTTGAAAGCTCTTCTTTGGCTCTCTCTAACTTGGCGATCTCCTCCTCAATCCGTTTCTTTTCATCTGTGGACCTCTCAACCTCGAGTTCTAACTCCGATATCTGTTTATCGATCCTACTAATCTGGGTTTCAGCGTTCTTCAAGGCTACATTTAGGATGTTATCCCTCTCTGATTGGAGGACCCTCAACTCGTTCTCAACTGAGCCCAACTTCTGTCTGAGGTCTAGGAGCTCTTCTCCGAGCTTGTCTCTGTAAACCTCAAGCCTCCTCAGCTCCGATGGATCGGTCTTCCTCTCTAACTCCTCCAGCTCCTCCCTAAGTTTGAGTTCCCTCTTTGAGGATTCCTCACGTCGCTTGCTGTAACCCTTTAGCTTCCTCTCCTCCTCTCTTAGCAGCCTCTGCACTCTCTTGATACTCTCACCGATCCTCCTTAGGTTACTTCGGGTTCTCTCCATCGCCCTATTAACACGGGTTATCTCGGCGTCCACCCTATTCATGGCCTCGGTTAGACGGGTTATCTCAACCCTTGAGTCGTGTATCTCCCTCTCTATCTCTTCGGCCTCCTCCTCCCTCCTCCTAAGGTGGTCTTGGAGGGCCCTAACGGCCCTATCAAGGGTCTTTATAGCCGACTCACTCGGGACTATCGTCGAGAAGTCTATTGGAGCCCTATGAACTCCACTCTCAACCCCTCCTCCGGCCTCGTATAGATCCCCATCGACGGTCACGACTCGGTAACCCTTACGGGAGGCCTTTAAGGCAGCCTCACCACTCAACGCTAGGAGGGTGTCCCCGAAGACGAAGGATATGGCTGGCTGGAACTCCCTCGGATACCTAACTAGGTCGGAGATCATGCCCTTTATACCGTCAATATCAGGTGGGGTTATGGAGCCTGTCTGCGTCAGGCCTTCGAGGGGTATTATCTTAACCCTCCCAAGCTTCAGCCTCCTAAGCGTTTCGCTACATGTGAAGGCAGCCTCGAAGTCCTTAACGACTATTGAGTCGAGCCATCCAGCTGCTGCGGCTTCCACCACATTTTCATAACCCTTTTCTATCTTGATGAGCTTCCTTAGGCGTCCGTATATGCCGGGTATGACCCCCAGCTCACCGAGCTCCTCTATGTTCCTTAAGGTCTCCTCCTCAGTCTTGATCTTCTTCACGACATCCCTCTGGGCAGTGAACTCTATAACCGCCTTGCTGGCGGTCTCAGCTATCCTCTCAGCCTCCTTAACCTCCCTCTCTATGGCCTTTCTCTGCCTAAGCCTGCGTTTCAACGCCCTCTGGAGGGATTTGAGCCTGTTCATCTGCTCCTCCTTCACCTTGCGTAGATCGCTCAGGGACTCCCTGAGCCTCTCGAGGGATGCCTTAACGTCTTCCCTTCTGGACTTTAGGTCGTTAAGCCTCTCGGCGTACATCGTGATTAGGGATCGACTCTCAGCCTCGTCGCTCCTGAGGGTTATGGATTCCTGTTGTAGGGCGTTCAGCTCCGTCTCTATCTCCCGTATCCTCTCATTCACCTTCTCAACGTTCTTCCCATAATCCGAGAGTTCCCTCGAGATTCTCTCATACTCCACTTCCTTGTCGTCCAGCTCCCTCCTTAACCTATCCCTCTCAGCTCTCAACCCCCTGATCTCGCGGTCAGCCTCCTCTATCCTCTTCCTGAGCGATTCCATCCGGTGTACCGCGTTCTCCCTCATCCTCCTTAGGGCTTCGATGTTCGACTTGCCAGAGTTTATCCGCGTCGTCAACTCGGTCAGCCTTGAACGTAGGTCTCCTATCTCCATCTGGATCCGGAGTAGGCGGGATTGGCCCTCCTCAAGCCTCTCTGAGCCAAGCTTCCTCCACTCCGCCTCAACCTCGCGGCGCCTCGAGGACAGGTCCTCCCTCATCCTCCTAAACCTCTCAACCCGACTCTCAAGCTCCCTTATCCTCGATGAGAGTCTCTTAATCCTCTCATGTAACTGCCTCATCTCATGTGATATTCTGAGAGCCTCCAGCCTCCTTATCTCGTTCTGGATGAAGTTATGCCTAAGTAGGTCGTTTCGTTCCCTCTCTAGGTCTTCAATCCTCTTCTGGACCTCGCCAACCCGGCCCATCGCCGTCTGGATGGATATCTCAGCCATCTTAAGCTTGCTCTCGGCCTCAGCCTTCTCCGCGTCATATTGGGCTATGCCGATCATATCCTCGATCATTCTCCTTCTCTCGTTTGATGATATCTCGGCCATTCGGGTTATGGTTCCCTGTAAGACTATGTTATGTCCATAGGGGCTTATCCCAGCCATCGAGAGTATGTCCATAACCCTCGACCTTGAGATCCTCCTCCCGTTGAGCCTGTATACGCTCTGGCCCTTCTGGTTTATCTCGCGGGATATAGTAACCCTGCTGGTCTCAACTGGTATGCGGCCGTCTGAGTTGTCGAATTGTATCAGGACCCTGGCCGATCTCTTCCCGCCGGAGCTTGAGCTTCCATGGAATATTAAGTCTGAGAAGCTCTCAGCCCTAAGCCTTCTAGCGCTTAATTCCCCTAGACAGAAGAGGACTGCGTCTATGATGTTAGTCTTTCCGCTTCCGTTCGGCCCCGTTATAGCTGTGAATCCCTTATCGGGGGTTATCGTGGTCTTTGTGGCGAAGGTCTTGAAGCCCCTAATCTCGATCTTCCGAATGTACGGCAACTCGAACCCCTTTCTTCTGGATGAGCTAGGGTGAGGTTGATGCTTCCCTTATTGACGGTTAATAAGAGGTCACCCTCACACTATTTAGGCAGCCTCAATTTTTATCTTTTACGAAGTTGTTTGGCTATCCTGCTGAGGAAGCGCCTTATCCTCCCCTTATCACCACATACGAGGAGGTAGCCATCCTCCTGAACTCTAGCCTCCAACCCCTCCTCGCCGGCTAGGGCCTTAACTCTATCCATGGGTACCTCATCTGGAGGCCTGATCCTAACCCAGCTCCTATCCCGCGGTAGGCCGGGTATGAACCTCCTAACAGGTTTATAACCAACCTTGGACAAGTCCCTCCTAGCTTCGGCTATCCTTCTCTCCCACTCTCCAGCTCGCCTGCTCCCAAGCCTCCTTTGGGCTGCGGTGATTAGGTAGGACTCTGTACTGCTGAGGTGCTCCTCGATCATCCTCAAACCGTCGATGTTCTCCGGGTCAACCTTCAATATTCCCACCAAAGTCTTGGCTAGGTTTAAGTTCTTTATAACCTCGGGCGGTATCTCCTCCCCAGCTCCCTGAAGCTCAACGGAGAGGTCTGACAGAACCTTCCAGACAGCCTCGTAATCCATAACCTGAACCCCAATCTACCGGATCACACCAGAACTTCACTAGTATGGATGGATAACTACCCTTAAAATCCTAACGGATGGAGATGATAAAACTAGATGCCATAAACTCCACTGGAACGGCAACTCCACCAAAAGGGTTATTTTAAATTCAAATTAAAAATCCAAGGGTATTTAGAGGCTTATAAAAATTTTTAGATACTTACAGTTTAATTTTTTGTG
>QMYL01000033.1 GCA_003662645.1 Candidatus Bathyarchaeota archaeon | reverse complement strand
TCCCCCTCAACGACCTCCTGTATCTTCGGGTAGAAGGTCAGTAAGGAGAACGTTACCTTATGGTGCGTGGCCCCGTCTCCTGGGAGTATCTTCCCTATCGGCGAGACCTTTATATCGGTCACCGCTATGACGTAGCCTAACTCCTCATCCACGACGCCCTCGTACTTCATCCTCAGCTGCTCATATCCAACGATGTCTAAGGGCTTCCCGAACTCCTCCGGCGGTATGCGGATCGTATCCTCCAAGGTTACAAGGTTAAACGTTACCCTCAACCCCTCATTCTGTCAGATTTCCTGATAATGACATACACCGATATAACCTTTAACTGGGAGGCTTAAATACTTTCACACTCTTGGGTGGATAAAAAAGGCATGCGCTTAAAGTTTAATCTCTTCTATCAACTACCTCCCATACCTCTGGGCCTGTCCCGATGAGGGTGACCGGGATACCGATCTCATCCTCGATCCTTTCGATGAAACTCTTAGCCCCATCCGAGAGTTTATCATAGGATTTTACGCCCTTACACTCTGGGAATAACACATCTATCTTAGTCACAGCCGCCTGTGTAGCGCTGTTCAACATTACAGCCCTCTTGGCCAAGTCGAAGTTGAAGGGTGCAGCCCTCCTCCTTCTACCAGTTACGGAGGCTACCTCAGCCCACCCCCTCCTCTCAGCCTCCTCCCATGATATCTCGTTTGGGAGCGGGCCGGCGCCTACACGGGTCGTGAAGGCCTTCAACACGAGTATGACATCATCCACCTTCTTCGGTCCAACACCAACATCAGAACACGCAGCCGACGCCGTTACATCCTTAGAGGTGCAGTAGGGGTAGGTTCCATGGTATAGGGACAAGAAGGTTCCCTGCGTCCCCTCTATCAAAACGTTCTCTCCATCATCTATGGCCCTATTCACCTCCAGCGGAACATCGGTTAGGAACTTCTCCAACTCAGGTATATCCCTAGCCACCTTCGCCCTCCTGAGGGCCCTATCCGCATTGCACGGCCCGGTTCCGGAGCCTGTTGTCCTTATCTTGCTCGCTAGGTGCCCGCCTCTATCCGCCTCTATATGTTTAGGCTCAATTATCGCGCATAGAGGGTCTACCCCAACCCTACCCTCGGATTTGGTAACCTCGACTTCCTTCAGGAGTACATCCGGGTTTATCAGTACGCCTGGACCTATGAGCAGGCGGCATCCTTCATAGACGAAGGCGCTCGGGAGCATCCTCAACTTGTACGTCTTACCGCCATAAACAACCGTATGTCCAGCGTTTGGTCCAACACCGGCTCTAACGGCGACTGAGACCCTGTCCTTCAATGCTAGGTATGATATTATCTTGCCCTTGCCTGTGTCCCCAAAAAAGCCGCAGACTACAACTGTGCATGGCATCCCAACCATCTCCACCAATCACACGGTCTTGATACTATCAAACATCCACCCTTTTTAAACCTTTAACCTAACTGTCAGTTCGCCCGTCGGTTAATATCACAGCCCTTTTGAGGCTCCACTAAGCCGTCCTCATCATCCAAATAAACATACAAGGTTCAAGCTTATCACTATTTCGCTCCAAACCTTATAATAACCAAACCGTAATATTATCGATCGAGCATCCAGAGCATCCTCACCGGATGGAGGATTATAGATGTCCCCGCAATACTTCATCGGGGTGGATAACGGAACGCAAAGCACAAAGACGATAATAATCGACGGCGAGACTGGGAAGGTCGTAGGGAGGGCGACCGAGAGGTACGGGCTGATAGAGGGTTTGCCGCCGGGACATAAGGAGCAGGACCCAGCCGTATGGATATCAGCCCTGAACAGAACGATAAAGGGGGCGCTCGAAGCGTCTGGGATAGACCCTAAGGATGTCAGGGGGATAGGGGTCTCAGGCCAGCAGCACGGCTTCGTCCCACTCGATGAGGAGGGGAGGGTAATCAGGCCCGCCAAACTATGGAACGATACGAGCACGGTAAGAGAGTGTAAATACCTCATCAGGAAGCTTGGTGGAAAGAGGGCTGTAATCGACCTCATAGGGAACTCGATTCCACCGGGTTTCACAGCCTCGAAGATACTCTGGCTCAAGAGGAACGAGCCGGAGAACTATGCCAAGCTGAGAACGGTCCTCCTACCACACGACTACCTAAACTTCTACCTCACCGGTAGGATCATCATGGAGTATGGCGACGCCTCAGGAACGGCGCTCATGGATGTCCGAACTAGGAGGTGGTGCAGAGAGGTGGTCGAAGCCATAGATCCAGCGCTGTGGGAGAAGCTCCCACCGATACAGAGTTCAGATAAACCCGTCGGAACCGTGCGTAAGGAGATAGCCGACCGTTTCGGCTTCAGGGAGGACCTCCTAGTCAGCTCCGGTGGAGGGGATAACATGATGAGCGCGATAGGTACCGGAAATACGAGGGAGGGGATAGTCACGGCAAGCCTCGGAACCTCCGGAACGATATTCGCCTACTCCGAGACCCCTATAATAGACCCTGAGGGCGAGATAGCAGCCTTCTGCGACTCGACAAACGCTTGGCTACCACTCCTCTGCACCATGAACGTAACCGTAGCGACGGAGTTCATAAGGAACCTGTTCAACCTATCCCATGAAGACCTGACAGAGGCTGTGGAGAGCACCCCAGTCGGCTCGGAGGGTTTGATCCTCCTCCCCTACTTCGAGGGTGAGAGAACCCCAAACGTCCCAGACGGAACGGGCGTCTACCTTGGATTGAACAGCAGAACCTTCAACATGGCCCACATGGCCAGGGCCGCAATGGAGGGGGCAACGATGGGTATGAACTATGGATTGAACAGGATGAGGGAGCTCGGTATAAACCCGGAGGAGATAAGGCTCACAGGGGGAGGGGCGAGGAATAGGGCCTGGCGCCAGATAGCGGCTGACATATTCAACGTTGAGGTGGTCTGTCTAGAGATAGATGAGGGTGCAGCCTACGGTGCCGCCCTACAGGCGATGTGGACCTACCTGAACCACATCGGGGAGAAGACCACGATACAGGAGGTGACCGACCGCTTCGTTAAGGTTGATGAAGGGACGAGGGTTAAACCGAAACCCTCAAATGTGAGAATCTATAGGGAGCTCCAGAGGCTCCAAGACCGCCTCAGCAGGAGGCTCAGGGGAATCTTCAGAATGCATAGGGAATACCTCAACAGATACGTAGCCTAACCCCCAAAAGGGAGTAAGCCTTTATCTTAAAGTCTACCTAATCTCTCGTGGTAGAGGATGGAGAGGCAGATCTATAGGGAGATAATAGAGTCGTTAATGAGGATACCGAACCCAACCAAGAGGGATGTAAACCTAGTCAAGACCAGGATCGCATACAAGTACAGACTGAAGACGATACCATCAAACTCGGAGCTCATAAGGGAGCTGGAGACCCACGAGAGGAGGAAGCTCCTAAAGGTACTCAGAAGGAAGGCAGTCAGAACCATATCAGGGGTTACAGTAATCGCGGCCATGACGAAACCATGGCCATGCCCGAAGGAGGAACCGTGCATCTACTGCCCGGGAGGGCCATCCCAAGGGGTTCCACAGAGCTACACAGGGCATGAACCCGCAGCCATGAGGGGTATACAGAACCAATACGACCCATACAAACAAGTTAGACACCGTATAGAGCAGCTCCAATCGATCGGGCATACGGTCGACAAGGTTGAACTCATAGTGATGGGCGGAACCTTCCCAGCGATGCCGATAGAATACCAGAGGTGGTTCATCAAGAGGTGTCTAGATGCGATAACGGGGGTGGAGTCAAGCTCACTGGAGGAGGCGAAGAAGCTAGCCGAGACCGGACGGATCAGGAACGTCGGGATAACAGTCGAGACGAGGCCGGACTGGTCCATGGAGAAGGACGTTGACAACATGCTCCTGATGGGCGTCACACGAGTCGAGCTCGGAGTCCAAAACATATACGACGACATCTACGAGCTGGTTAATAGAGGGCACACCGTACAAGATGTGGTTGAGGCCACACGGATACTTAAGGACTCGGGGTTGAAGGTCCTATACCACCTGATGCCGGGCCTACCCGGTTCAAACCCTAAGAGGGACCTGGAAGCCTTCAAGAAGATATTCACAGACCCCAGGTTCAAGCCTGACATGGTGAAGATATATCCATGCCTGGTTATAAAGGGGACGAAGCTCTACGACTGGTGGAGGAAAGGAATCTACAGGCCATACACAACGGAGGAGGCAGCCCAACTCATAGTGGAGGTCAAGAAGATGATACCGGAATGGGTACGGATAATGAGGGTTCAGAGGGACATACCGGCCTACCTGATCGAGGCCGGAGTCGACAAGAGTAACCTCCGCCAGATAGTCCAGGAGAAGCTGAGAGAGTACGGGATCCGATGCAGGTGCATAAGATGCCGGGAGGTTGGACATAGATACTTAAAGGATGGGGTAAAGCCGGACCTAAAGGGTATAGAGATCACAACAAGAAGGTATGAAGCTTCGGAAGGTGAGGAGGTATTCATCTCAGCTGAAGACCGAACGAACGACATACTGATCGGGTATCTAAGGCTGAGGTTTCCATCGGAGAAAGCCCACAGACCTGAGATAGCTGGGGAGAATGCATCCATAGTTAGGGAGTTGCGTGTATGCGGCTCTCTCGCCCCAGTTGGTGAACGACTTGCAGATGCCTACCAGCATAGGGGTTATGGCAGGCTCCTCCTACTTAAGGCTGAAGAGCTGAGCAGAGAGTATGGGGCTGAGAAGATTCTGATCACAAGCGCCTTGGGGACCAAACGCTACTACATGAGGCTCGGCTACCATTATGATGGACCATACATGTCCAAGAGGCTCTGAAACGGGTGGATGCCGGAATAGCGCCACCAAACCCTTTTAACCAGATATGAAAAGAATTTATTAACGGAACTAGCTATCTAGGTAGGCCGAACCAAACCGGACGGACCTGAACGGATGGGCTGGATATGACGAAACCGGTGGATAAGTTCGAGAGAGTGAGTGAGATAGCGCGGCGGAGAGGTTTCTTCTGGCCGTCCTGCGAGATATACGGCGGCATAAGCGGCTTCATAGTCTTCGGGCCCCTCGGCTCCATACTGAAGAGGAAGATAGAGGACAAGTTTAGGGATATCTTCCTCCGAAGGCTTGGGCTATACGAGATAGAGTCCCCAGTCATACTCCCAGAGAGGGTATTCAAGGCGTCAGGCCACATAGAGCACTTCAAGGAGCCCATGGTCGAGTGTATGAACTGCAAGAGGAAGTTCAGGGCGGACCACCTACTCCAGGAGGCAGCCGGAATAAGCCCCATGGATTCTGAGAGGATGAGCCTAAAGGAGATCGAGGAGGCGATCGAGGAGAATGGAGTTAGGTGTCCGGAGTGTGATGGAGAACTCTCCGAGCCGAGGTACTTCCTAACGATGTTCGAGACCACGATAGGACCCTACTCAGATGTTGTAGGTTACGGTAGGCCGGAGGCCGCCCAGGGGATATTCGTCGAGTTCAGACGCCTCTACGAACAGGCTAGGGGTAAACTCCCGATAGGCGTAGCCACCATAGGACACGCCTTGAGAAATGAGATCTCGCCGAGGCAGGGGCCGATAAGGCTTAGGGAGTTCACGATAATGGACTTAGAGTTCTTCTTCGACCCGGAGGAGCCCGGATGTCCACTGCTCAGCGAGGTTAAGGATGAGGCTCTGAGGCTGGTTCTAGCTGAATCGAGGCTCAGGGGCTCTGAGGAACCGGTCGAGGTGACGGTTAAGGAAGCCCTAGAGAAGGGGTACATAAAGATGGAGTGGCAAGCCTTCTTCATGGCTCTAGCTAAGCGCTTCCTGATGGAGCTCGGCGTCCCCGAGGATAAGCAGAGGTTCATAGAGAAGCTGGAATGGGAGAGGGCCCACTATTCGGTTCAAGGCTTCGACCAAGAGGTTTACCTAGACCGTTGGGGCTGGACGGAGGTCTCAGGCCACAACTACCGCACAGACTACGACCTGAAGTGCCACATGGAGGAGAGCGGGGTGGACATGAAGGTCTTCAAAGAGACGAAGGAGGTCGAGAGGACGGAGGTGTCGATCCAACCGATCATGGCGAGAATCGGGCCCGACTTCAAGGGAGACGCACAAAGAGTGATTGAACTATTGACCAAAGTGAAACCTGAGGATGTTGAGGAGTCACTGAAGAGGCTCGGTTTCTACAACCTGGAGGGCTTCAAGATACTTCCGGAGCACGTCAGGATAGTGCGGAGGAGGATAACGGAGAGGGGTAGGAGGTTTTTACCCCACGTCATAGAGCCGAGCTTCGGCTCGGATAGGTTAACCTACGTTGTTCTCGAGTATGCTTACTCAACCAAGGACGGGAGGGTCGTCATGAGGATACCGCGCGACCTAGCTCCGGTTCAGGTGGCTGTCCTACCCCTAGTCAGTAAGGATGGACTCCCCGAGAAGGCGAGGGAAGTCTACAGCCTGCTCATCGATGAGGGATTCACAGCCCAATATGATGAATCGGGATCCATAGGGAGGCGTTACGCAAGGTTCGATGAGATCGGAACCCCAATATGTATAACCATCGACTACCAAACGCTCAACGATGATACAGTCACCCTGCGGGACCGGGATACATGGCGTCAGGTTAGGACCAGCATAAAGGAACTCCCACAACTACTACGCGGTTTCTTCAGCTTGAAGCTGGAGTTTGGGGATCTAGGCAAGCCCGTTGAGTGAGCCCGATCTGATTCATACACGGCTTTCTGGCTTATCAGCCTCTCTTCGTTACCTTTTTAAGGTTTATCTAATTATCTTCTATCTTGAGCATGGATGGATGATGTGAGGCGGAAGGATGGTTTTTTCACCGGAGACGGAGCACCGTTCGAAGAGGAGAGCGTTAAGCGTATCCCAAGACCACCTGAGGAAGGTCGTCAATATAGCCAGGAAGGTTGCGCAGTTAGTTGACAGCTTCATAAAGGGCGACAGAAACTCGGTTAGGCAATTATACACCGAGATCCAAGGGTTGGGCGACGAGATAGATGAAGCTAAGAGGATGGTTGCTCAGGAACTGGTTGAGATAGGGGCCATACTCATGAACCGCGACGACTTCCTCCGCTTCACAGACTTAACGAGCGAGATAGCGGACTTCTGTAAGGGGATTGCCTTCAGACTCCTAGAGATGATGGAACATAACTGGGACATACCCCCAGAGATAAGGAAGGGGTTGATAGACCTAACAAACGCGGTCTTCGAGGCGGTCCTAAAACTTAGAGAGGCCTTCATGACGCTGAACTACGGCTCATCCAAGGTCCTTGAGAAGGCGAGGGACGTAGAGATAGCCGAGAGGAGCGTAGACGACCTCTACAGGGAGCTGGAGATAAAGATAGTCAGCAGTAGGATGAAGCTCCCAGCCATGCTATTAATGAGGGATATAATACAGCTCCTAGAGGACACAGCTGACAAGGTTGAGGACGCCTCAGATGCAGCCCGCATCCTAGCTCTCGCCATATGAGCATGAAGGCCCAATACTATCGGAAGAGGAGGTTGGAGGGTGCAGACGGTCGCAAGGAGGATCAAGGCCGAGTTCGTCGAGAACTTCCTAGTCGTATGGAACCCAGAGGAAGGGTCAGAACTGTACAAGATGGGGTTCTACGGCAAACCCCTAGGGATACCGAAACCCAAGAGCCCAGACTTTAAGGTCCCGCTCATACTCGACCTGATGGAAGGAGTATACCTGCTGGAGAAGGGCATAATATCAGTCTCTGAAGGAAAGGGAAGAGAAAAATCGGAGATGAAACTCGAAGAGCTGAGGGAAAAGGCCAGAAAAATATATGAAGAGTTCGACCTAAAGTACGCCGTATACAAGGACCTGAGAGAAAAGGGGTTAATAGTCACGCCCGGCGTCAAGTATGGGTGCGACTTCGCGGTATACAAGCACGGCCCAGGGATAGACCATGCACCCTACATGGTCTCGGTTAGAAGCAGAGGAGACGAGATAACGGCGACCGAGATAGTGAAGGCCGGAAGGCTTGCAACCACGGTTAGAAAGAGGTTCATCATTGCTGTACCAGACCTAGAGGAGGAAGGGATAGAATACCTAATATTCAAGTGGTTCAAAGCGTAGGTCCCCGGCCCCTCACCATCTGTGAGGCAATCCTAAACATCGACCTAGACAGCCTCCTAGCCTCCTCATCGATGAACCATAGGATCGAGAAATAGATCACCCCACCAAGTAGGGTTACGGCCAGGGTGAGGGAGAGGCGGCTGGGCGGAGGTATCACGTATAACACCAACGCCATAACCACCGATGAGAGGAGATACTTTGCTATACCGCCCCAAGGCATACTG
>QMYL01000032.1 GCA_003662645.1 Candidatus Bathyarchaeota archaeon | reverse complement strand
TCTCAAGCCCCCAATTCTCTAGAACTTGGGGATGCACCTCCCCTATTAAACCCACATCCTTCCCGTTGATAACGATCTTACCCACCCTACCATCGATGAAGCTTCCATGCTCAACCTCCTCAACTTGAAACTCCAAACCTAAGCTCCTCAAGAGGGCGTCAAGCGTCGACCTAGCCTCCGTAAAGCTCGCATTCGAGTGGGCGGTCGCACAGGCGAGCTTCTCAACATCCTTAGTTTTATTCTCAACTTCCTGATCATAGACTACGCAATATCCAACCTCGAAGATCCTCTGCGGATACTCCACGTGTAAGTTGTGGCTTAGGAATTCCATAAGGCTTGGGAGAAGCCAGTTTCTCAAGCATGTGAGATAGCTTATCTTCGGGTTTGACACCTCAACGACCTTGGTGGGCTCTATATTCATCAAACCGAACAGCTTCGTTAGGTTCGTCATGGTAAAGGAGAGTATCTCCTGGTATCCTAGGCCTATCATGATCTCGCGGACGGCGTCGCGCAGCCCCGCATCCGGCGATTTGCCACCAACAGTTGATAGCTGCGGCCACCTAGGTTTGATCTTGTTATAGTTGTAGGCTATGGCTATATCCTCAACTACATCGATCGGGTGCATTATGTCCACCCTATAACATGGAACCTCAACTGTTACGCTCCGGCTGTCCGCGTTAACCACACCATAACGCGCCTTCTCTAGGAGTTCCACGATCTCCGTAGGCTTCAGGTCTATGCCGAGTATACCACGGATGTAATCCACCTCGATGTTTAGGGTTTCGGTCTCCAGTTTTGGTGTTGTGACTTCCATCCCACCCTCGTATGGGTAGTGTATCTTAGCTGAATATATGACCCCTCCACGGTCGGCTAGGGACAGCGTTATATTCGTCAAGGTGTAGAGGACAGTCTCGAAGCTGGTCCCTGTAACCTCGACGAGGACGTTCCTAGTCTCCTCGGTTATTCTACCCAGGTCGTTCGAGTTTATGATGGGTGGGAAGGATAGAACCTTACCCTTAGAATCCATGAATATGGGCCAGACAGGGTGGTGACGAACTATATGCCCATACTCTATCCCCTTTGGATGCTTCTCCAGTATCTCCCTTAGGGTCAGCTCCTCCTCGAACTCAAGTGGTACGAAGCTCACCTCATCCGGCTTCGAGACCCCATACCTGAGCGGAGGTGTGACCAAGTCAAAATTGTAGAGACCTATCGATGTCCTCCTCCTCTGCCTACCATAGGTCTGGTCCATCTTATCCTGCAGGTGCATAAGTTGACGTATCACCTTGTCGTCAATCTCAACCTCCTTGACGACTGAACAAGCTATGTAGGGCCGTATTGTTTTTAATCTTTCATCAACAAGGACCTCGACACCGGATTCACCGGCCACCTTGTATCTCTTCAAACCAGTCTCTATACCTAGGAAACCCCTCAAAGCCCTAGCTAAACCCTCGACGCACCACAGGTCTGGGCGGTTTGTATCCTGAAGCTCTATTGTGAGCTCTTCCTCATCGATGAGTTTCACCTCACCCTTCACGTAGGAGAGGATTTCATCCAATTCCTCGACGTCGCTCGGTAATCTCATTCCGAGTAGCCCCTCGAGGTCCTCTCTATAGATCTCTATAGTCGGCATCTAAACCACCTCTTGCCTCCTCAACCACTCCAGGTCTTGCGTGAATAGGTATCTTATGTCGTCTATTCCGCTCCTCATCATGAATATTCTATCCACGCCTAAGCCCCACGCCAGGACCGGGACATCTATCCCCAAGGGAAGTGTAACTTCGGGCCTGAATATCCCGGCTCCGCCGAACTCAAGCCATCCTGAGCCCTCCTTATATGCGTGGAGCTCTACGCTTGGCTCCGTGAAGGGGAAGTATCCAGGTCTGAACTTAACCCTCTCAGCCTCGGCTATCTCCAGGGCGAAACGCTCGAGTATACCCAATAGATCACGTAGGGTTAGACCCTCACCGACCACTATACCCTCTATCTGGTTGAACTCCGTCAGGTGAGTCTTGTCTATCACATCCGGCCTGTAACACCTAGCTATCGCGAAGTACTTACCCGGTATTTCAAGCTCATCGCTCAGGAGCATCCTCACACTCACAGCCGTCGTTTGGCTTCTAAGCATCAACCTCCTCGCCTCGTCGATGGAGAAGGCGTAACCCCAACCCTTTGAGCCCGTCTTCCACCCGTTCTCGTGGGTCTCCTTCACATTCATCAAGAACTCCCTATAGCGGTCGAGACTCCCGTAGGTCGGCTCCTTGATGAAGTACATATCATGGACTTCACGGGCTGGGTGATCCTGGGGCATGTAGAGGGCGTCACAGTTGAAGAAGCTCAACTCAACGATCGGCCCCGTCATCTCCTTGAAGCCTAAGGCGATAAGCTTCTCCTTCAGTTCATCCAGGAACCTGAGGTACGGGTGCTTCTTTCCCGGCCAGACCCTAACCGTTGGCGCCTTTATATTGTACCTGCGCAGTTTTAGCCTCCTCCACCTACCGCTGACTATCATCTCAGGTGTGAGCTGGCTCACCTCCTCCACTGCTTCTATACCCCTCTCGAGGAGCCGCCACCCGTCATCGGTAAGCTTGAGCTCCCGGATCGTCTCCTCATCGACGTTTAGTATCCTCCTACTCTTCAAGGTCTGGTAGGCTTCCCGGAGTTCTTCATCAAGCCTCTCAACTATGAGGGAGCCATGCTCTTTTAGGAGTAGGAGGAGCCTCTCATCGGGGCCTTGCGTGGGCTCCTTCAACATCTCCAGGGTTCGCTCCCTCTTCTTTATCTTCCCCCAGCCCTTTCTGCTCAGCCATCCCAGGGCTATGACGAGCATCTTTCTGTTTATCCCTACAGCCTTCGCAACGTCATCCATCGATGCTGAGCCGCCCATCCTCCTTAGAGCCTCAACGAGCCTCCTCTCGGGAAGCCCCTTTTCGGCGTATTCCCTACCCTCCTCATTCAGGGATATCTTAGTTCTCTTCTCCTCGCTAATCTCTATCAGGTTCCTCTCCTTCAGAGAGAGGGCTGCGCGCATCACAGATGCATAGTTCAGCCCGGTGGAGTTCACTATGTCGTCTACGGTTCTACGTCCACCAGCCTCCTTAAGGGCCATGATAGTTCTCCACTCGTTCTCTCTGATCTCAACCATCACCTAACCCCCAGTGAATGCGCCAAATATCGTTCAAGACCAAAAATATCACCAAGATTTTAGGCTTCAGTTTAGGATGATAGCTTACATCCCCTTCGCGGGTTGGGATTAAAACCGGATTCTGGTTTAAGTAAATTGGCGGGGCATCCCATCCACCATCTCTAACGCGATAAAAATAATGTGGAGACGGTTGATTTATCTTTTATCCCTGCAGAGTTCGACCAGCCAGCTTCTCCATGGCTACGATGGCGGCTTGGGTTCCCTTATCACCCAAACCCTCAGCCTCAACGGCCCTGAGCATCTGTTGAACTAAGGCCGTACCCGGAAGTGGGAGGCGGAGTTGGGAGGCGAAGGATAGAGCCAGCCTTAAATCCTTGAGTTGGTGGCTTATCTTGAAGCCCGGTTTGAAGTCCCTCTTCAACATCTTCGGTCCAAGGTTTGAGAGCATCCAGGAGCCAGCTGCCCCAGCAGTCACAACTTTGAGGAGCTTCTCGAGGTCTAACCCAGCCTTGGCGCCGAGCATCAAGCCCTCACATACGGCTTGAATGTTGAGGGCGCATATAACTTGGTTGCAGAGTTTTGTGGTTTGTCCCATACCGTTCGGCCCCATGTAGGTTATCCTCTTACCGAGAACCTTGAATATCGGGAGGCACTTCTCGAATACATCCTTCGGTCCACCAACCATTATGGATAGCGTCCCCTGTTTGGCCCCTATATCCCCGCCGCGCACGGGGGCATCGAGCATCTTGACGCCCTTCTCTGCCAGCTTCTTGGCGATCCTCCTCGTAACCTCAGGGGAGATCGTGCTCATATCTATGAGGATCAAGCCTTCTCTAGCCCCCTCGATGACCCCTGACGGCCCTAAGACAACCTCCTCAACATCCGGCGAGTCAGTAACCATCGTGATTACCACATCAGATTTCTCTGCCACGTCCTTAGGTGACTCAGCCCCCTGCGCGCCCAGCTTTACGAGTTCCTCCATCTTCCAGCGGGTTCTATTCCAGACGGTTAACGGATATCCGGCCTCAAGAATCCTCTTCGCCATGGGTTTACCCATAACACCCAAACCTATAAATCCAACCCTCATCTTCATCTGGGATCACCCTCAAATATCAACGACCTAATATAGGTAGGGAGCTCTTAATATTTAATACTGACACCGCCAGTACGTCCCTCAATCTCTAAACTTCGCCATGAGGATGATCAAGGAGAGAGAAGCCAGTAAACCCAGCGCAGCTCCATAGAGGAAGGTTGCCTCAGGACTTACCTTATCCCATAGCATTCCGGCGATGGCGCTGGCTGGCAGGGTTGCGAGCCCTATCGAGGCATGGAAAGTTCCCAAGGCTGTACCCCTCAAACCCTCCGGGGCTAGGTCAGAAATATAAGCCCTTTGAACAGCGTCAACAGATGCCTTAAACAGTCCATACATAATGAACAACAAGATGAAGGAATACACCGAGTTGGATATGATGAAACCTAAGCACACAACCCCGAAGAGGACGTATCCAACGGAGAGTATTCTACCCCTACCAACCTTATCGGAGAGCATCCCTATGGGGATTGATAGCAACGCATAGGAGATGTTGAAGAGGACGTACAGTAGTATCGGTATGGCCTCAGCCATCCTTTTCGGTAGAAACCCCTGGAAGACCTCTTGGGCTCTAAGTACGAAGAACATGTAGGTGAAGTTTCCCAACGCGAAGATGGTCAACACGAGCATGACCAGCTGGAATCTCCTCCCCAACCTCCCCAAACCCATCTTGAGCGAGACCCTCCTCTCAACCACAGTGACATCCCTAACGAAGATTAATGGCGTCAAGGCTACAAAGCCTAAAACGGCCGCTATCAACAAGATCGCCCTAAGGTCTAAGTTGAAGAACCAGATAAAGATGAAGGCTAAGATAGAGCCAAGTATGGCCCCGGACGTGTCTAGGGCTCTATGTATGCCGAAGCCTTTACCTCTAACATCCTCCGAGACCGAACCGGCTATTATGGCATCCCTTGGAGCCGTCCTTATACCTTTACCGACCCTCTCAATCGGGCGTAGGATGAGTAGGTGAATCCAGCTATTGATGAATGGGAAGAAGAGCTTAGACACGGATGAGAGGAGGTAGCCGGATGCAACGAGTGGCTTCCTCCTCCCAAACCTGTCAGACCAGTAACCGGAGAAGACCTTGAGGATGCTCGATACGCTCTCGCCCAGACCCCCGATCAATCCTACGGCAACACCGGTTCCACCTATACTCTTTATGAACATTGGTAGTATGGGCCATATCATGTCGCTGCTCGCATCGTTTATGAAGCTTACAATCCCCAGCAGGATTATGTTGATTCCTAAACCCTTAACGAGTGTCTGTTCGGCCTTTCTATTCATTCTTACTCATAGACTCCGGGTCTATATTTTTCGATTCGATCTAGTGTTTGTTTAGAACCATGCCTCGAGGGTGGTCCTCTCCCTAGCCTCCCTTGAACCCTTAATGGTCTTTTCCAGAGCTTTCCTTACCCTACTCTCCGAGAAGTCCCTCTCACCACATAAAAAGTTCACTACACCCTCGACATCCGGATCCTTCCACTTAATTGTGTAGTTGTCCGTCACCTCTGGGTGGAGGAATATCTCTCTTATCTTCGAGGGTTCAACTGGGAATGTTGCATTCTTCAGTGTTGGCAGAGCCTTCTCCAGGCTTCCATACTCCTTTATCAATCTGAGGGCCTTCTTTGGGCCTATACCCTTCACTCCCTCCGGATTGAAGTCGGTCCCTATAAGTATCCCGATATCTACCAGCTGTTCGTGGGTTATGCCCAGCTCTCTTAAGACCCTATCCAGCTCAACAACCTCCGGGACAACCTCTACGTAAACCTTCTTACGTGGGAGCTTCCTACGTCCAGATATCGTCACGTTCCTCAGAAGTCTGGGGGCGCCGAATAGTAGGCTGTCATAATCCTGACTGGCACAGTAGTCTGAGTCTCCCCTCTTGACGAGGTATGCCGCCTGAGCCTCACCCTCAGATGGGGCTTGAACCCAAGGGACCCCCATCAATGTTAGGAGCCTCTTCGCATCATCGGCCATGTAATCCTTCAACCTAGAGGTCATCTGGGCGTACATCCGCGCCTCCTCGATCCTCCCCTCCTTCAAGGCCGCTTCATACTTCTTCAGGGCTTCCTCCTTGATCCTCGCCCTCCTCTTTATCTCAGCCTCCTTTAGGGCTGGCGGAACTCCGTCAAATACGTAGATCACCTTTATGCCCATCTCTAGTAGGTTGCACGTCCGGTAGAAGAGTCCGCTTAGGTGGCTCGTCACCCTTCCGGTGTGATCTTTGAGGGGTGTTCCATCGGGCTGCCTTATTATGGCTAAGAATTGGTAGAGGGCATTGTAGGCGTCGATAGCTATCGACTTCCCACTTAGGTCCTTCAGCCTCACTTCCTCTTTTGGCACTATATCCTTTAGGTCGACACCCATCCAGTCTTCCTCACATCCATGATATCTGGCATCCACTCTACACTTAAATAGTTTCTCCCTTTTCATCTATATTGAAGGCGGGTCTTTATGGCTTTTGGTCCACTTAGAAGGGAGCTCTCGGCTACCGAGATAGTGAACAGAGCCTTTGGGTTATACTCCTACAGGTTCATCCAGTTTGTCACCCCATTCTTTATAGCCGGCCTAGTCAACGGGGCTGTCAAGTTCTCCATAGAACGCATCATAATCCGTGTGGGTTTCAGGTTCAGCTCAATAACTGAGCCCACTCAGTGGTTGACGAACTACCTAATCTACGCCGTCACCCTATACTCCCTCCTTGGGGTAATTAAGTGGATAATAAACACCCTAGCCAGCGGTGTGGTCATTAAGTATACATCCGACTTGCTGGAAGGGAAAAGGGCCGACCTCAAGGAGGGATTCAACTCAACCTTCACAAACCTGGGCTCCCTCTTGGTTGCGGGGTTAATTACAAGCGTCCTCACCGTGCTCGGTTTGATCTGCATGATCCTACCAGGAATAATAGTGCTCATAATATTCTCCTTGACCACTCCGGTCATAATTATAGAGGGTAGAGGGGCGCTTGAGAGCCTTAGGAGAAGCAGGACTCTCGTGGATAGACGCTGGGGTAAAACCATAGCAGTCATCGCCATAATATTACTAATAACCATAACCGCGAACGGGGTTGGGGAGTTTATCAGAGGATTCTTGGATTACCCGATAAACCAGGTGATCCCGATAGCTATCTCGATACTTATAGAACCCATCTACCCGATAGCCCTAACACACCTCTACTACTCCATGTTGATAAAGGAAGGAAAGCCCGTGGAGGCGGTTGCCTACCGACAGCCACGGGAGAGGATCGAGTCACCGGAGAGGGAATGGGTCTCATGGCCTCCAAGGCCCCAACCTACACCCCAACCCAGGATAACTTTCTGCTACTACTGTGGGCAGCGCCTACCACCAGACGCGATCTTCTGCCCTAGATGTGGAAGGCGAGTTAGGAGAACCTCCACCTTTTAAAGGTGTAAGGGTGATAACTTAGAGTTATCCTAAGGGGGTGGGGTTGAAGTGGAGGGTTGCACCTTCAACCAGGCCAAGGATATGGTTAAGAGGCTCGTCATCGAGAAGGGTTTTCCCCATGATGAATCCGCCCTACTTCAGAAGCTGCTGTGGGCCTTCGTGGAGCTTGGTGAAGCCGCGGACGCCTACAAGAAGGGTGAGGACTGGAACGTAGTGAACGAGGAGCTGATAGACGTGATCTTTTACATACTAGACTTCATGGGTTTGGTTGAGGATACCCAAGGGGTAGAGGTGGACGTGGATAAGCTATTCTTGGACAAGTGGGAGAGAAATATGAGGCGGCCGGAGAGATACGGCCAGAAGAGGAATATATAACTAACTAAAACAGGCTGGCTAAGGTTTAAGAGGATAACCGACATAACTGGGGCTGGTGAGTGGAGGTTGAGAATAACCGATGTGGAGCTGATCCACGTTAAGCCAAGGTGGCTCTTCCTCAAACTGTATACAGACGAGGGCATAGTCGGCTATGGAGAACCCACCCTCGAGGGTAAGACCCCGGTAGTTGAAGCAGCCATTAGGGACTTCTTCCGCAACTTGAAGGGTAAAGACCCAACCACGATAGAGCACCATTGGCAGGCCATGTATAGATGGAGCTTCTACAGGGGCGGACCGGTCAACATGAGCGCACTAAGCGGGATAGAGCAAGCCCTATGGGACATATTGGGTAAGTACCTAAACCAGCCGATCTACAAACTCCTAGGAGGCCCAGTCCGGGAGAGGATAAAGGTGTACGCCCACGTCAGAGGTGAGACGCCCGAGGAATGCGCAGAGAGCGCCCTAAGGAGGCTGAAGGAGGGGTTCAGGGCAGTCAAGACGTGCCCCTTC
>QMYL01000031.1 GCA_003662645.1 Candidatus Bathyarchaeota archaeon | reverse complement strand
CCTTATCTATGACTGTCCGGTAGACCTGACCTGTTGTGATGTTATTCTCCTTCGGGAGGTCTATATCTAGAAACCTCTCATACCAGCCTAGGTCCAGGTCTGTCTCTCCCCCATCCTCTGTGACGTAGACCTCCCCGTGCATGTAGGGGTTCATCGTTCCAGCGTCGACGTTGACGTATGGGTCTATTTTTATAGCTGTCACATCGAAGCCCCTAACCTGGAGCATCTTCCCAACGGATGATGTGACTATACCCTTACCAACAGAACTCAACACCCCACCCGTGATGAATATGAACTTGACCATCAGAAACCCCTCGCCAACAACAATAGAATACTCCACAGACTCTATTAAAGCCTTCTTCAAGTTGTGGAGCCGGCGGTGAAGAACTCTAAAAACCTAGAAGCGAAAGATTTATTCCTAATGTCTCCCTTTAAGATAAGGAAACAGCCTCAAGGAGGCAGCCGAGTTAACATAGGAGTTGGAGAGTATGAGGATCGGCGTTTTAACAGGTGGGGGAGACGCTCCAGGGCTCAACGCTGCGATAAGGGCTGTAGTTAAGAGGTGTGAGAAGTATGGCTACGAGGTCGTAGGGATCAGATACGGCTGGGCGGGCATGCTGAAGAAGGACGTCATAAAACTGACATATAAAGATGTTAAGGACACGATAAATCGGGGTGGAACCATACTCAAGACGTCAAGGACGAACCCCCTCAAGCAGCCAAACGGGATCGAGATGGTCTCGAAGAACTTCAAGGAGCTGGGTCTAGACGCCCTCATAGCCATAGGCGGAGACGACACCCTAAGCGTAGCCAAGGCCCTGAGCGAGGCGGGCTTGAAGGTTGTCGGTATACCAAAGACCATCGATAACGATGTCTCCGAGACCGATGCGACGATAGGCTTCGACACAGCTGTGAACACAGCGATGCGGATAATCGAGAACCTGAGGGATACAGCCGAATCCCACGAGAGGGTTATAGTCGTCGAGATAATGGGAAGATACGCCGGATGGATAGCCCTAAACTCAGGCTTAGCCGCAGGTGCAGACCTTATACTCATACCGGAGGAGCCCTTCAAGATTAAAGACGTAACTGAGTTTGTAAAGAGGAAGGTCGCCATGGGTGAGAGGTCAATCTTGATAGTTGTCGCCGAGGGAGCTTTAATAGCCGACTATAAGGGTCCGATAACCAAGGATACATCGGTCGACCAGTTCGGACATGTACGCCTAGGCGGGATAGGGGAGTTTCTGGCCAAGAAGATACGTGAGGAGCTGGGCGTCGAGACGAGAGCTATAACCCCAGCCCACATAGTTAGGGGAGGGTCGCCGACAGCCTTCGACAGGTTGATGGCGACCAGATACGGCATAGCGGCTGTCGACCTAGTTAGGGATGGGAAGTTTGGGGTGATGGTAGCCCTTAGAGGGGGTGAGATAGTAACGGTACCCCTATCGAAGGCCTTGAGCAAGAGCAAGAATGTAACCCCAAACCTCTATGAGGAGGCTAAGACCTTCTTCGAGTGAGATACCATCACATCAATTAAACTCGGGTTCTCCTTTGACGCATGGGATAAGACTGCATCATCTAATCCTTTAGATGTCATCCCTCAGCCTTAACACCTTAGCTATGTTGGCATCATCATCTATTCTAGGCTTGATCTTCCCCTTACCAGATGTTAGGAGGGTTGTCACGCCTGGTCCATGCCCGGAGACGACGCAGTCGCTGTGGACGACTATCCCTATCGACATTGCACCCTTGCGGTATATCCTCCCATAGGAGTGGTCTGCATCCTTTATCGCTATGAAGTCTCCAAGCCTGAGGTCGTCCAAGCCGTACTCCCCCCTTACATCCTCATCGAAGAGTTGTATATCATAATCTCCAGAGTAGGTCTGGTTCGCCCCAAGCCCGGAACCCATTATCGCAGCTGGGACTATATGGGTAACCGGGAACTCAAGCGTGTCACCTATAGGTTTGATATCTATTGCATCCAGTAGTCTTGGATCCATATTCATAACCCTAACATCAGGGAAGTCGAGAAGTCTCAAACCAACACCGAAGGCCTTCACCATAACCTTATCGCCTATGAGCATCTTCTCCATAACGTGGGGTGGAAAATCGACGAGGACGTGCTCTATACCCCCATGCTTCCCAGTTACGACACCCTTCTCACCCTTCGCATCCCCGGAGACCACAACTGCCTCATTACCCACACAGGAGAGGATGTTCAGGGCCATATTGGCCTCCTTACTCTCCTTATTCTTTATGCTCACACCTGGTTCAACATGGTCCGCCTCCCAACCCGTCGCCGGGTCGCCAACCCTGATGTTATATGTTATCCCGCCAACGCCAGGTAGAACCCTCGGCGTACCATCCGATGATATTCTATAAGGGCTTCTGAAGACGGGGCTCGAAACCTCACCCAGAACGGATATCTTAACCAGACGGTCAACATTCGTCCTCAACAATTGATCACTCCCCCTAAGACTCAGCCACAATGAAGAATAACCAAGACGGACGATTTAACACTTTACATCACGGCGATTCTAAACCCTGAAGTCTACACCATGCTCCTCCAGAAACCTGTTCAACTCTTCCCTGTAAGGTAAGGCGGTTATGGCTCCACGCCTTGTGACAACTAGAGCGCCAACCGCATTCGCAACCTTTATACAGTCCTCTAGGTTCCAGCCCCTACACAACCCAACGAGGAGGCCAGCGTTCCATCCATCTCCAGCCCCCGTGGTATCTACAGCTCTCACCTTGAAGGCTGGGGCGTATAGCTTAGCCCCGTCACCCGTCATGAGCATGGAGCCCTCCGAGCCGAGCTTAACGCCAACTAGATCGACGCCGTAACTGAGAGCCTTTCTGGCAGCCAACTCTGGATCGGCTGTTCCAAGGATGAACTCAGCCTCCTCCCTCGAGAAGGTTGCAACATCTGAGAGCCTCAAAATCCTCAGGTAAGTCCTCCTTAGAGTTCGAGTAGAGCTCCAGACATCGGTTCTCAAGGTTGGGTCGAATGAGACCCTCACGCCAGCCTCCCTTGCATACTCAACGGCCCTGAACACGGCCTTCCTAGACGGGTTCCGGGATAAGGCGAAGCCTGAGACGTGGAGTATCCTAGCGCCAGCGATGTAATTATAATCTATATCATCGGGTTCTAGGAGGCTGTCGGCGGTCCCACTGATCCACGGCTCCCGGTAGAACAGGAAGGTCCTCTCACCGGTCTCGGGTTCATTGGCAACGAAGGTTATGGTGGTTCTAGCTTTCCTCTTAACCTTAACCTGTGAGGTGTCAACTCCGTTCCTCTCAAGCTCGAGTATGAGGAATCTGCCGAAGGGGTCGCCGCCGACGGCGGTTATGGCCCCGCTGCTCACGCCGAGCCTGGAAACCCCGACTAGGGTGTTCATCGGAGCCCCGCCGAAACACTTCTGGAAGGTTGAAGCCTCGACATAGGATACGGGTTCCGTAGAGACGAAGTCTATCAAGATTTCGCCTACACCGACAACTTCGGGACTCAAAGATAGTAACCTCCAATCTTACTCTTTCCTCTCCAACTTATCGATACCGTTCATGTATGGCCTAAGGGCCTCGGGTATAACGACGCTTCCATCCCTCCTTTGGTAGTGCTCTAATATCGCCATCATAGTTCTACTTGTCGCTAGGGCTGTGCTGTTCAGGGTGTGGACGAACCCCTTAGGAGGCTTTCCGGGAGTCTCCCTATACTTTATGTTCAGCCTCCTCGCTTGGTAGTCTGTGCAGTTCGAGTTCGAACCGACCTCCCTAAATTTTCCATCAACCATCCAGACCTCGGTGTCATACTTCTTCGCGGCAACCGTCCCTATGTCGCCGGTACAGACGTTTACAACCCTATAGTGTAACCCAAGCTTCTGGTACAGCTGCTCACAGTTCCACTGAAGCTCCTCATGCAGCTCCCAAGACTGCTCAGGGAGGCAGAAGATGAACTGTTCGATCTTATTGAACTGGTGCATCCTGAAGAGGCCCTTCGTGTACTTCCCATGGGTTCCCACCTCCCTCCTGAAGTTTGTGCTTATACCAACAATCTTGATTGGTAGGTCATCCGCGTTCAAGGTCTCATTCATGAACATGGCGGCTATCGGATGCTCACTTGTAGCTATCAGGTAAAGGTCCTCACCCTCGATCTTGTACATAACGGTCTCGAAGTCTGAGAGGTCAGTTACGCCCTCATAGGGCTTCCTGCGAAGCATGTATGGGGGCTCTATAAGGGTGTAGCCACGCTCCATCAGGAAGTCTATTGCAAACCTTTGTATGGCCAAGTCGAGGAGGACGAGTTCATCCTTAAGGAAGTAGAAGCCCGAACCAGAGATCTTGTTAGCCCTCTCCTCATCTATAAGTCCGAGGTCTAGTGCGATCTCTAGGTGGCCCTTAGGCTCGAAGTCAAACTTAGGGGGAGAACCCCAACGTCTAATCTCAACGTTATCCGACTCATCCCTGCCATATGGAACCGACTCGTGGAGGAGGTTCGGGATCCTCATCAAGGCGTTCCTCGAGAGTTCCTTATACCTCCTAACCTCATCTCTCAAGCCCTTTATCTCTTCCTGTACTTTCTCGGCTTCCCTCAATAGATGTGTGATGTCGATGTCCGGTTTCTCCCTCTTAAGCTTGGCTATCTCCCTACTTATCTTGTTCCTCCTCCTCCTTAGCTCGTTGATCCTTGTCTGGGCAAGCCTCCACCTCCTATCATACTCGATGAACTCATCTAGAGCCCTCAGCTTCTCCGGGTCGTTCCTCCTCTTTATGTTCTCCCTGACGAGGTTTGGGTTGCTCCTGATCAGCTTCACATCTATCACTGGATTCTCCCCCATCCAGTTAAGATTCTGAATAAGAGTATTTAAACTATCGATTCGGAATTTGATGGTTGAGGCTCTATAACCCGCAGTATAGCCAACATTAACGGTTTCAGACATAAAAAAGTGGGGGTAGGTTTTTCTCTCATCCGCTGGTGTCTATGTTGAAGGGCAGAACGGCGTGTACCGTGTATCCGCCAGCTTCGCTCGTTATCTCGTAAGCTATTATAACGGTGAAGCTCACACCCTCATCATTCGTGTATGTTCTCTGCAAAGCCTTTATGGTGACCTCCTCGTTAGGTGTGAGGTAATTGTCGAACATTGTCTCTAGCCTTATAACCTCAGAGCCATCCCTCCACACCGGTGGGAGTATTATGTTGAGCTCCCCATCAGAGGTTGAGATTACGAGTATATTCTTGTAATGCGTTACCACAGAGCCATCCAACTCAACGGACGACGCTCCCTTGAGGAAGGACCTAAACCATAGGGTTCTAGCCCTCACTCTGCAGACGATGAGCGGCCTCCTCCGGGAGAACCCCTTATGCATGTAGCCTTCAGCGGCTGAGTCGCCATTCATGGCGTTGACGATCATGGCGCCACTCGTTAGGAGCGGTAGGGTAACTATAAGGATTACGCCCAGCATGATGAGGATCTTACTGCTCGTCTTCATGATTATACCCCCTTTCATCTCTATCTCAAATTTTCAAGGTTTACGTGGCGTGTGGTTCCTTAAAAGGACTTCTCACCCATGGTGGATACTGCTGATATACACCAAAGATGCAACCGGTGCGGTCGCCATCCTTTGAAGGTTCGGCTTAGTTTATATAAATCTGACCGTATCAATTTATCGAGGTTTAAGCTTTTCCATACTTGAATCCGTTTTAAGCGAAAATCTTATATCCTAACACCTAAAACATAGGTTTGAGGTTTTAAAAGATGGAAAATGCAAGGATGATAAAAATGTCGAGTAGAATACTATGCCTATTACTGGTAGCCCTACTGATCTTCTCAGGACTTCCAATCACATCATTTGTGGCGGTCTCAGCAACAGCTGAAACTCCAACCGGAGGTGCAACAGCGGATCAGGCCGGTTCCGAACCTGCTGGGACGCCATCAACCGAGGCTGGTGCAGCCGAGAGTAAGGGAGCCGCAGCTCCCCTAATACCATGGGATGTTATAGGGAAGATATCTAAGAGCCTTGAGGATGATATCGCCCAACTTCAACCCGAGGACAGGATACGCGTCATGATAAGGGTTGAGGATGGGTACCAGGAACTTCTTGCCGATATGTTACCCGAAGACGCTGAGGTTCACTTCGTTTATAAGCTGGTTCCCTACGTCTCTGCGACCGTTAAGGTTGCGGATATAGAGGGCATATCCGAGATACCATACGTGATCTCAGTTCTCCCTGATGTGAAGGTAACCCTAGCCTGCAACTCCATAGTTACGCCGATGAACGCATCGATAAACGACCCATACATGGACGGCTTCTACCTATTGAATGAGACGACAGCCGACATAAACGCAACATTCCTCTGGGAGCTCGGATACACCGGTCAGGGTGTGGTTATAGCCATACTCGACACCGGTATAGAGGAGAGCCACCCAGACCTAGACGACATGGACGACGACCCAACAACACTAGACCCGAAGGTCATCGGTGAGGTAAGTTTTGTCCCAGATGAATCAGCCGATCTATGGGACATACACTGGCACGGAACCCACGTGGCAAGCATAGCCGCCGGAACAGGAGCTGCAAGCCAGGAGTACACCACCGAACACCCCAGATGGTGGTGGTGGACGGTAGGTCCAGGAGTCGAGAGGGGTGTAGCCCCAGGTGCATACCTACTGGACGTTAAAGTACTATCATCCGGAGGATGGGGATGGGAAAGCTGGGTAATAGCTGGGATCGAGTGGGCAGTAAACCACGGCGCAGACGTAATAAGCATGAGCCTTGGAGCGGCAGAATACTCACCAGCCGAGCATGAGGCCATCAAAGCAGCGACGGAGAAGGGAGTCCTAGTCGTGGCTGCAGCTGGAAATGCGGGTCCAGCTAGGTCCACGGTGGCATTCCCAGGTGGACTCCCAGAGGTATTATCAGTCGGGGCCTCAACAGAGACAAGCCCAAGCGGTATGCCTGGAGTCATAGACTTCAGCAGCAGGGGCCCAGCCCTAGTGGCGCCACGTGAGGGGGAGGGCGAAGCCTCAACAGCTCCAGGCGAGGGAGAGGAGCCTAGAGCTCCCGAGATGCACCTCCTAGCCAAGCCTGACGTTGTGGCCCCAGGCTACATGGTTATGGCAGCCTTCGCATACTACGACACATACCAAGACTTGTTTGAGTGGTGGTATGGAATTTCATTCTTTGACGCTTGGTTCTATGTAGTCGCCAGCGGAACGAGCATGTCCACCCCGCATGCATCGGGTGCAGCCGCGCTGTTGTTGAGCGCCTTCCCGGGTGCAACTCCAGAAGCCATAAAGGCTGCCCTAACAGAGTCGGCTTTAGACCTTGGATATCCAGCCATGGTTCAGGGCCACGGGTTGATAAACGTCGGCGGGGCATATGAGCTGTTGGAGAATGCTCCGAAGGGGATATACGACCAGACTGAGTCGTATATGATGAACGTCTCCAACCGCGTCTGCGAGCACCCGCTGCTTCCACGAGACTTCGAGTGTAACCTAACCCTACTCGTTGACAAGTACACCAGACTGGACAGATACAGCATCCTAGGCGAGGAGTTGATGAGCCGGGGGATGCACGCGATCACATTAAGCGAGAAGCTGGAAGAAGCTCAGCCCTGGCGCTATGTTGAGCTTGAGGAGCCGGTTGAATCACCGCACCCATACTATGACGATATGTGGATGGAATATACGATAACTCATCCTGGAGCCGTAAGCATCAAAGTTCACTTCGAAAAGATCGAAGTAGAAGAGTATTTTGATTACATCCACATATTCGATAAAGACCGGAACCTAATAATCTCATACACCGGATACTACGAGGATGTCTGGACCCCACCCGTCCCAGGAGACACCGTTTACATAGTTCTTGATACCGATTACTCGATTACGGATTGGGGCTTCAGAGTTGACGCCTACATGTACTCATTACAACCATTCGGCTTCTGGCTGCCCTTCATCCCAGAGTTGGAGGTTTATGCCAACGCGGCCGGTTGCAACAGCACCATGATAAGCGACCCCGGCGCCGACTACATGATGCTTAACGTCTCCATAAGCCTAGAAGGGTCTGGCGACAACGCCACCTTCTATGATGCGGAGGGCAATGTGATAGCTGGCCCATACGTTGGGCCATACAGCTACAGGGGGCTGATGGGTCTATCCGTCAGTGAGGTAAACATAACCGTCTGCTCAGACAACAGCACGGTTGAGGACGACAAGGAAGCCCAAGTTATAGTGTACGGCTACTACACCTATCCAGTTACAAAGAACGTCCTAGAACATCAGGGGATAGACATAATCTACATACCAGACCTATTGGATCCAGAGTCCCTAAGTGAACTACTGCCGCCTGAGGCTGTGGCTGCATGGGTTAAGCAGGGTGGGAGCCTCCTCTTCGAGGGAGACGACGTATGGCCTCCGAAGACTAGGTACAACATGTACACATCCTACTACAACGTAACATGGTCACCGAACGCTGAGGGTAGGGTCTACGACACAACCAACCTAAACACGACGGCCTTCCCAGAGCTGACTGAGGGTGTCGATACGCTCTCGGTTGGCGGAGCCGTCGCATCGTTGCTTGTGGAGTCCCCAGCTGTAACGGTTGTGTGGG
>QMYL01000030.1 GCA_003662645.1 Candidatus Bathyarchaeota archaeon | reverse complement strand
GATATCGCAGGTGAGGGAGGGCGAGTTCTACAACGATGAGAGGGTTAGGGTCTCAGCTTTAAGGAATACCCACCTCAGGGATGGTTTTTCCTACTCCTTCCTCCTCGAGGCTGAAGGAAAGCGGCTGGTCTACTCCGGTGATCTCAGGAGCATATCCGAGTTGTATCCCCTGTTGGATGACGAGACCGACCTCGCCATAGTTGAGTGCGCCCACTTCGAGCCTGAGGAGCTTTTCACCGCGCTCAAGGGGAAGGCAATAAGGAGGCTGATCGTGAACCATATACATGATAGGCTCTATGGACGTGAGGAGGAGATAGAGAGGCTCGGAAACGAGGTGCTCAACTGCGAGGTCAGGGTTGGACTGGACAATATGGAGGTTAGGATATAGGCGGCCTCCCCTTCATTCCTCTAGGATTATGGGGTTTGACCAAGCCATCCTACCCGTGTAATCCTCAACCTCAACCCTGATGTAGGTCTCACGTCCCGTCATGGTGTATTCGGCCTCCCTGAGAGGCCCATTCAGGGATGTAAACCTCCTCCCCATGCTCGAGTTCGCTATGAAGGTTATGGATCTGACTGGTGAGGTCTTTACGTGAACCGAATCTTCATTCACCTCCATATCGAGTATCTGGGGGCCATTACTGGAGTAGAATAACCCGCTTCTCAGGCTTTCCATTATCGAATCGACCGATAGCTCCTCAGCCTTAACCATGACCCAGGCGTAGCATGCGTCGACGGGCCTGTAGGGGTTGAAGTGCCAGTGGGCATCGTCAACCGCGAAGCCCAGGGTTTTTATCCCCCTCACGAGTAGGTCGTCCCAGTGGGTCGTGGAGTATCCTTTGCCAATCGAGAATTGACATGTTGTGTTGTAGATCTCTATGCCGAGGTATCCGTTTAGCTTGGATATGTCGTTGACCGTTAGGGATGACCAGTAGGGATGCGCTATTATGACCTCTCCTCCCTGCCTTTTCGTCTTGTCTATAACTGATTGCGGGTCCATATCCGGCTTGATCTCTTCTGTTATGTTTAGGGCTACGAGGTGGTAGCTTGTGCCAACTTCAGACCTCCCGGTGTTTATCTCCTCACCTGGAAGGAGCAGGAAGTCCTCGAACCTCTTGGCTTCCCCGCTAACGTCGACTAGAACGTTGTGGTCTGTCAGGAATAGGAAGTCGTAGCCGCTCGCTCTATAAAGGAATGAGAGCTGATATGGCCCCAGAACACCGTCTGAGTAGATGCTGTGGGTGTGAAGGTTCCCCTTGAACCAGGAGCCATCCGTCCTAAACGGGTTAGGGAAGACCGCTTCGACCATAAGAGAAATAGAGGCCTGCCACATCTATTTAAGGATTGTCGCTCCTAAACTCGGTTAAACCAACGTAACCTTGAAGCCCATTATATCACCTAGGTCTCTCAGTTCCCGGGTGTAGTCCCCATATACCATCGCGAGGTGGTGTCCAAAGTCAGCCTCCTTGTGGAAGAGCTCAACCACATCTTGAACCCTTATGTGGGCTTCCAGGCTGCAACCCACCTCGTCGAAGCCTGCGCAGCCTACGATCTCGCCCCTCGCCACGAGTAGATTCGTCACCTTCGGGTTGAACCTGGCCATGGTTACGGTCTCGCCTTTATCTCTTGAGAAGTCATAGCGTATCGTCGCGCCCCAGCCGCCGAAGGTGAAGCTCCTTATCTCGTACGGTAGGTCTGGACCGTCCAGACCCTTCATCTTCAGGCATGGCACATCGTGGTGCAAGGCCATGACGTTGTCTTCTTTATCGATTATGTAGGAGTTGCCCATGTACGCTGACTTCTTGGATATGTACATGAGTAACATCATGGACAGCAGTACATTCAAGTCGCCCTCGCACGCCGATGGGTAACCTTCATCCTTCAAGAGTGAGTGGGCTAGGCAGAAGGTCACCTTCCTCTCGGCAGGTATCCTCTTGACGCATATCTCGAAGCATGGTATGACGAAGGCGTTGCATCCATACCTCTCTAACAAGTTCTTCGCGGCTAGGTAGAAGTTGACCGATTGGAGCACGTACTCCCTATCCATGTGGACGGCTTGAGCGTTCTCGATCAGTCTGTCAGTTATCTCCTCAGCCTTCGCCCTCTCAGCCTCATTCTGGGAGATTCTATCCATCTCCTTAAACACATCCCCCGATGGGATACACCTATAGTCTACGCCGAACCTCACCTTCACATCTTCCAAGTTCATAACCGAGCTAACCACACCCACTGGGATCGGATTTCCATCCGTCACTACAAGTATCCTGCTCCCTCGAACAGCCTTCCTAACCCTCAGTAGGGAGATTAGGTAGTTAAGGTCCTCGTAATCGATCGGTGCATAACCCTCTAGGCCCCTAGCTCTAAGGTAGGCTGACACATCCACGCTAGACACTTGGCCCAGCATGGCCACGGGCTTCTTATATCGGTGGGCCATCTTGATGGCTGGGTATTGGGGTAGACCTGACCGGGCTACGAGTATCAAGTCAGCATCCCGCACATCCCCATCCAACTTCCTGAACTCCCCCTCCGGTATCGTCCAGTCCTCCCTCCACTCCATGTATACCGGCTCCAGAACCTCAGCATCGGGGGTTATGTTATTCCTCACATCCTTACAGAACTGTTCGAAACGCTTCCTACCCTGAGCCCTCTCCGCTTCGGGGCTCAACTTCTCCACATCCCCAACCCTGCATGGACCCTCATAGGAGCCGCTGTGGATCAACTGTGGGAAGACAGGCTTAACCTTCACCCTAACCCTTACCGCCTCATTCATGGCCACAACTCCTCCAGAAGTACATAGGTTTGCATTATATATTTTAACCTCGGTATTGAGAAGGATCATCGTTGACTTGGTTGGAGCGACATGCGCGTTGTCCGATCATGAGAAGGTGGATGCGATCATTAGACGTATATCCGTGGTGAGGGGTATAAGGTGGAGGGAGGCTAGAACAACTCTCCACAAATACGTCTGTGAGGGTAGGTGTGACTGGTACAAGACGAAGAGCAGAGCGGTCGGCTTCGACAGGTTTGACCTAACCGATGAGGAGAGGAGGTTGGCGGAGGAGGCGATCAAGGAGTTCATGGGCGATGTCGATATCGAGGAGGCAAAGTGGAGGATTCATAGGGTCCTCTGCCCCGGCCACCCCAGACCATACCCAGGTAGAACTGGGGGTTAAACCCCCTTCATCAGGCCGATAGACTCCAGTAGGTCTTCGATGTCGTCTATGGACTCCCCGGCCCTGAGGGCTTTCCCTTCTAGGCAGGACTTGAAGACCTCCTCGTCGAACCTTATTACGCCGTCAACGTTTAGACCCATCTCTTTAGCCTTTCCCTTGAGCAGCTCGGCCACCGTGGGCGTAGCCTTGTTCAACACGAGCCAGAACCTCTTATTCAACCTCTCGAAGGACTCCTTCAATATCTTCGCTAGGGTTAGGGCCTCCGCCGTCGGGTCTACCACGGCTAGGATCGCGTCGACGCCCTCCTCAACCCTCCTCCCGACGTGCTCTATCCCTGCGTCGGTGTCGACGATTACAACCTCCCCCTCCTCCAAGAGTAGGTTTTTAAGTAGAACCCTTGTCAGGTAGTTTAATGGGCAGGCGCAGCCCTCACCGAAGTTTCTAACCTTCCCTATAACTATCAGGTTTATACCCTCAGGTGAGGTTGATGTGTATTCCCTCGGTAGACTGCTCAGCCTTATTCCCTCACCAGCCCTAGCCAAAGCCTTGGCGATGTCCACCTCACCCCTCTTGAAGATATTATCCCTTCCTCCCAAGTACTCGACGAGGGGTTTGGGGGGTTTAACACCCAGCATGCTTGGCAGTAAGGCGTTGGACTCATCCGAGTCTATGAGGTAGACCCTGCCGCTCCTAGAGAGAACCCTAGCCATCAGAACGGATATTACGGACTTCCCCGAGCCTCCCTTCCCACAAACCATAACCCTCAACCTTAACCCTCCCAAGCGGATTCAGAGTCCTCATCCCGTACGTAGCTTAAGGCGGGATTTCCTTCTCTCTAAGGTACTTCCTCAAATTTAAACTTAGGTGAAACCAGACTCTCCTTGATACTGTTAAGATAGGGTTTAGAGGAGCCCGCTCTCTTTGAGCCTTAATAAAATTTTTTGAGACTCTCGACCGTCCAGCCTCCTGATTTGTTTAACAATAACTTTTTTCTTTGTTTAACAAAGGATTGAGAACGGGGAGAGATAGGCTGAGAATCCGTTACAGTATCACTCTCCTCTATGGGAATACTTAATACCAAGATTGGACCTCGAAGAACTGTAGTGGTGGCCATGCGCTTCAGGATACTCTACGATAACGAGGCTGGGGATGGGTTCAGGAGTGGATGGGGCTTCTCCTGCCTTGTGGATGACCACACGCTCTTCGATACCGGAGGTGACGTGGACATTCTGTTGTTCAACGCCCAGAGGCTCGGGGTGAGGCTTGACGAGATAACCAGGGTGGTCTTCTCCCATGAGCATGGAGACCACACAGGTGGTTACCAAATCATATACAGACTTGGGGAAGTAGAGGTCTACATATTGAGGTCGTTCTCGAGGTACTTCAAGGATAGGTTAAGCTCCTTCCGCAATGTTAGGTTGAGGGAGGTTGCCGGGATGGAGAGGATAGGGAAACACATCCTAACAACAGGTGAGCTCGGACTCCTGATGAAGGAGCAGTCCCTGATAGTTGAGACCAGTAGGGGTGTAATCGTGATAACCGGCTGTTCACATCCGGGTTTAGATAGGATACTGGAGGTCGCATCTAGGGTCGGCAAGGTATATGGGGTAATTGGGGGCTTCCACGGGTTCAGCAGGCTTGAAGCCCTGAGGGGCTTGAAGCTCATAGCCCCATGCCACTGCACAGTCAGAAAGAGGGAGATATTCAGGCTATACCCGGATTCGAGCGTCAGGTGTTACGCTGGTTGTGAGATAGAGGTGTAGAGGTTCAAACCTCAGGTTTCCAGATCACCTTGGCCGGCTCGGTATCTTCCTCATGTAGTACCTGCAGCCCTCATACTCGAGTTCTATCAGCCTCCCCTCATCCAGCAGCCTCTCAACTACCCCCCAATCCGCTTTAGCCCTCCTGAGGAGCTCTCTAACCCCCTCCTCCCTCATCGGATGGACAGCCGTTATGCTGAGTATATCCTCCTCCGCATCTCCTGAGGAGGAGAAGGCATTCCCCTCGTACCCGATCAGGTACTCAACAGCCTCATATCCGAGCCTCTCGGAGAATATGTGGAAGGCCTCATTAACTAACCCTTCATCAGCCGGTTTAACCCATCTCTCAGCTGGTGGACGGGTCGGTATAGCTATATAAGCCTTATACGGCTTCAGTTCGCTTAGGAAGTCGGCTATCGCCTCCAGTTCGCCCTTATAGTTTACGCCGTCTATCAGCATGGTCTCCGTTATCAGCCTCCCCCTGAAGGCCCTGGAGAACTTGACCATCCCTTCTAGAACGTTATCTATCACTAGATCCCTGTGGGGCCTATTCACCCTCCTCCACAACTCTCTGCTAACGGCGTCAACCTTTAAGGAGACTAGGTCGGCCTCGATTAGGTCTCTTCTGACGTCGTCAAGTTGGAGGAGTGAGCCGTTCGTCAGTATGGCTATGGGGATTCCCATCCGATTTAAGAGTCCTATCTCGCGGCCGAGATTCACATCCAGGGTCGGTTCTCCATCCGGGACAAAGGTTAGGTAGTCGACCTTCTCACCCCTCAACTCCGTCTCCTTAAGCTTCCACCTAACCTCGTCGAGTATGCGTTCCGGTTCGTAGAACTCCTCCCGCTCTATACTTATCCTTGTGGTTCTGCCGAGCTGGCAGTATACGCAGGAGTATGAACAAACCTTGGCTGGGATGTTATTTATACCAAGGCTCCTACCCAACCTTCTGGATGGAACTGGACCAAAAGCCAACATCCCGATCGCTTACTAGGCTTTAACCCCTTTATTCCCCTAACTCCTTGAGCCTCTTCTTTATCTGTTCTAACTGCTTCTGCAGGGTCTTCATCTGCTCCTTCAAGAGCTGTATCTCCTGCTCCTTCGTCATCTGTGGCGTGGATGGTGCGGTGGGAGCCAACGGGGCTACCGGTCCAGGGTATGCCGGCGGCATGAACCCTCCCATCCCCCGTCTCATACCCATGCCTCGCCCCATGCCTCGACCCATACCCATCCCGTAGCCTCCCCCCATTCCGTAATGCATCGGAGCCGTTGGGGAGGTAGCCCCTCCAAGTTCACCCCTCTTATACCTCATCACGGCCTCACGTACGGTTCCATAGGCCCCGGTCACTATCTGGATTCCGGCTGCCGAGAGGGCTTGGTAGGCGTTCGGCCCAACGTTTCCGGTTAGGACCGCCTTCACTCCCTTGCTCGCGACTAGCTGGGCTGCTTGTATGCCCGCCCCACTGAAGGAGTACTGGCTTGTATTTTGGATCGACTCGAACTGCATGGTTTCAGTGTCAACTATGACGAAGTAGGCGCAACGTCCGAACCTTGGGTCTACCTGTGCATCCAGTGATGGACCAGTCGCCGAGACAGCGACCTTCAAACTGTTCACTTCCCCAATTCGAGCTATTAATTATGTGATTACGCACAGAATATATAAATCTTTTCAGGACTGGATTTGCAAGTTCTACCAGTACTTGAAGGGTAGCCTATCCATATACTCATTCAGGGATCGTATAACGACCTCGCTGTTCTCCCTATACTTCAGAACCCTCACGAGGGCCGATGCGAGCTCTAGTGTTGTGACGACTGGGATGTTGAACTCGACGGCTAGCCTCCTTATGGTGTACTCATCCTCGAGTATATCCCTATACTCTCCGTCCGTGTTCGTAACCGGTATGTTTATCACGAGGTCTATCTTCCTCTTCAGGAGGTAGTCGAGTATGTTCGGCTTCTTATCGGACTCCTTCACCTTATGCAGGACTATGACGGGGTTCAGCCCCGCCCTGCGTAGGGCCTCAGCCGTATGCTCCGTTGCGTATATCTTGAAGCCCATCCTCCGAAGGGCCTTGGCGATCGGTATCACCCTCCTCTTCATCTCCCTCCCCCCAACCGTTATGAGAACTGAACCTCCAGCCTCCGGGAGCGTGAACTCAACCGACTCGAGGGCCTTCCACAAGGCGTCGGCGAAGTTTTCACCTAGACATGCAGCCTCTCCTGTGCTGAGCATCTCAACCCCGAGGACTGGGTCGGCCCCGCTCAGCCTCATGAAGCTGAACTGTGGAACCTTCACTCCTACGTGGAGGGGGGGAGGCATCTTCGTTATTCCTATATCCCTAAGCCTCTTTCCGAGCATTATCGCTGTTGAGATGTCGATCAGGTTTACCCCCCTCGTCTTGCTCACGTATGGGAGCGACCTTGAAGCCCTCAAGTTGCATTCTATCACTGAGACTACCCCGTTCTTGACGAGGTACTGTATGTTGAAGGGTCCCTTAATCTGGAGGGCCTTCGCTATGGATGTGGAGTACTCCTCTATGGTCTTGATCACGTTACTGTTCAAGGTTTGGGGCGGTATGCTCATCACGGCGTCCCCGCTGTGAACTCCAGCCTGCTCGACATGTTCGATTATCGCCCCTATTAAGACGTCCCTCCCGTCTGCCACGCCGTCGACCTCAACCTCCTTGGCTCCCTTTATAAACTTCGATATCACAACTGGATGCTCGGGGGAGACGCTGGCCGCCAATTCTAGGTATTCCCTCAACTCCTCACGGCTCTGGGCAACCCTCATCGCGTAGCCGGATAGAACGTAGCTTGGGCGTATCAGGACTGGGTATCCGATCTCCTCAGCGAACCTCTCAGCGTCCTCTATCGTTGTCAGTTTGCTCCATCTGGGTTGGGGTATGCCGAGGCGGTCGAGTAGGGCGCTGAACTTCGATCTATCCTCGGCGAGGTCTATGCTCTCAGCCGATGTCCCTAGGAGTTTAACCCCGGCCCTAGCGAGTTTTAGAGCTAGGTTGTTCGGTATCTGCCCCCCTACACTAGCTATGACCCCCATCGGCCTCTCCTTCTCGTATATATCCAGTATCCTCTCGAAGGTCAACTCCTCGAAGTACAGCTTGTCCGAGATGTCGTAGTCGGTTGAGACCGTCTCAGGGTTGTAGTTTATCATTATCGCCTCCTCTATCCCGTGCTTCTTGAGGGCCCATACCGTGTTGACGCCGCTCCAATCGAACTCGACGCTTGAGCCTATCCTGAAGACACCGGCGCCGAGGACTATGACCTTCCTCTTACCAGAGTCGAAGGATACGTCGTCCTCATCGCCGTGGTAGGTGAGGTATAGGTAGTTTGTTTGAGCGGGCCACTCAGCTGCAAGTGTGTCGATCTGCTTGACAACGGGTATTATGTTGTGCCTCTTTCTGAACTCCCTAACCCTATACTCGCTCGTCTTTAAGCATCTCGCTATCTGCAGATCTGAGAAGCCTAGGCGTTTAGCCTCCCTTATGATGTTGGCAGCCTCAGGATGCTCTAGGCTTAGCTTCTTCAGCCTCTCCTCCATCCTTATTATGTTCTCTATCTTGTAGAGGAACCATGGGTCTATCCCGCTCAGCTCGTATATCTCATCGACCGATATGCCCATCTTTATCGCTTTGACCACCTTGAAGAGCCTCTCGTCGGTAGGCCTGTGGAGGACATCCTTCACCTTCTCGACCGGTTCGGGTTCATCATCCCCCTCGTTGGCTACGAGCCCTATCT
>QMYL01000029.1 GCA_003662645.1 Candidatus Bathyarchaeota archaeon | reverse complement strand
GTGTATCTGTATAGGCCTATATAGATTGATGGTATCAGAAATATTAGGGCTATTAAGGCTATTCTCATGCCTCTGATTATCCCCCTCCAGTCACCAGCTCTTGGGTTTAACCTATTCCTAATGATCAACCCATCGCCTAATCCCTTGAGCGTTTGCCAGAGGGAGATGACTATTAGAGAGCTTGCAGAGAGTGTCCACAGGTCGAGCGTGCCACTACCATAGAGCGACAACACATACCAGAAGGAGAGCGAGAGTATCAGAAAAGAAGCCTCGTGTATGGTTAGGCTTACATCCCTAGTGAGAAGGCCGAAAGCTAATAGAACGAGGAACCATGGGGTTATCCATAAGGCGCCAAACATGACGGCCTCGACCGTTACGGCTAGAACGTTGGCCGCCTTCGCCTCAACATCAACTCTAGAGGGCTCCATGAAGATGTAACCCAGAAGAGAGGCGAAGTCCGAGTAGATTTCAGGGCTTGTACTTAGGTTGAGTGAGATTAGGATGATTAATATGCCTACCGAGGCCAAGTCGAGAAGGCCGTAATCCGCTTTATGGATTGGGACGTTCAAGACTCACACTACACCGATAAATGAGGAGAGGACGGGTATAAAAGGGTATTTCCCAGCTCCTCAACCCTCCTAGGCGCTCTTTCCCTTCAACTCTCTTCGTATGATCTCCCTTGCAGCGATAACCCCGCTGGCGCTGGCTTGGATTAAACCCCTAGTCACGCCGGCTCCATCACCTATCGTGAAGAGGTTACGTATCTTCGTCTCCAAGTGGCTGTTCAATTCAAGCCTTGAGGAGTAGAACTTCACCTCCACCCCGTAGAGGAGAGTGTGCCTCGAGTATATACCTGGAGCTATGCGATCTAACGCCTCCAACATCTCGCATATATCGGTCAGGTAACGGTATGGCAGGACGAAGCTTAAGTCCCCTGGGGTGGCCATCCTCAAGGTAGGTTTGACTATGCTCCTCTTTATCCTCTCCTCGGTTGAGCGTCTACCAGCTATCAGGTCTCCAAGCCTCTGGATTATAACCCCACCACTCAGCAAGTTTGTAAGCCTTGCGAGGTATTCACCGTAGGCGATCGGCTCCCTGAAGGGCTCTGTGAAGGACGTGCTCACCAAGACGGCGAAATTCGTGTTCTCGGTCTTCCTCTCAGCGTAGCTCTGACCGTTTACAGTTATCACGCCCCCATAGGATTCGGTTATGACCTCACCGTAGGGGTTAACGCAGAAGGTCCTGACCTGATCATCGAAGGCCTTCGAGTAGTAGATGAACTTCGGCTCGTAGAGGGTGTTGGTTAACTCCTCCATAACCGAGGCTAGAACCTCAACCCTAACTCCGACATCAACGGGGTTATTTAGAGTCCTTAAACCGAGGGATTGAGCCTCACACTTGAGCCACTCAGCTCCACTCCTGCCGGGAGCAACTATAACGTACTTGCCATAGACAGCCTCGCCATCGACCGTCTGGACGCCCCTAACGATGTTATCCTTAACGATTAGACTCTTCACCTCGGTTCTTGTACGTATATCCACATGCTTGCTGAGCTCGTTGCGCATCTTCTTTAGGATCATGGCGCACTTCTCGGTTCCGAGGTGCCTTATCTTCTGCCTTATCAGCTTCAATCCAGCTAGGGAAGCCTTCCTTTCTATCCTCTCTATCTCGTCTATGTCGGTTCCATATATCCTCTGTGAGTCCCCGAACTTAGCGTATACTCCGTCGACGTAGTTTAGGAGTTTAGAGAGCTCTTCTCGGCTTATGTACTCGTTCAGCCACCCGCCGACCGAGGTTGATATCGTCAACTTACCGTCGCTGAAGGCTCCAGCTCCTCCCCAACCGGATAAGAGGGCACAAGGCTTACACCTGACGCAGCCCAGACCCCTACTCGCCGGGCATTTTCGTTTGTCCAAGTCTGGACCCTTCTCAAGCATCAATACGCTCAGTTCGGTGTTCTTGGTCAGCTCGAGGGCTGCGAATATCCCGGCGGGTCCGGCTCCAACGATCACAACATCATACTTCAAAACCGTTCCTTCCTTCCGAGCCCAAGAGTAGATTGAGGAAGGATAATATATTTCTTTTTACGTTGAGCTTTGTCCTGATCGAGATCGCTGGTTTGTGTTTTACACGAACTTTAAGAGCAGTCTGAAGCTGATTATGAGCAATATTACGCCGAAGAACCTTCTGAGGCTCTTGCTTGGAACCTTCCTAGCTGTATACGCCCCAAGCTGAGCTCCAAAGACCACACCTAAAGCTATACATGCCGCATACTCAAGGTTAACATTCCCGTAGGAGAGATGTTGTAGGACCCCTGATATGGATGTGAACACCATAATGAACATGGAGGTTGCAACGGTTATGTGGATCGGCATACCCATCGCGAGGTGCATTATCGGAACCATCACCGCGCCTCCACCTATCCCGAGTAGGCCGCTGGATAGGCCTCCGAAGAAGCTCAGGGCGAAGCCGAGGAGGATGTTGGCTTCGTACTCGAACCTCTCACCGGCGGAGTCGATTATCCTCCGATGCCAAAGGCCGAACTTCCTAGGGAGAAACCCGTGGGATACGTTCATGTCCATCTTTAGGTTTAGGAGCATGCGTAAGGCTACGAAGATTAGGAAGATCGAGAATATTACGCCGAGGAGCCTCTCGTTGATGAGCGTAGTTAGGTAGGCGCCTACCAACGCTCCGGGGATCGTCATAATAGCCGAGACCAAGCCGATCTTGTAGTCTATCCTCCTCTGCCTGGAGTAGGCGAAGGTCGATGTGAGCGAGGTGAACACGATCACTGCTAGACTTGTCCCCACGGCGTTATGGGACGTGAATCCAAAGATTAGGGATAGTGTTGGGACTATGAAGACCCCTCCCCCTATACCCGCCATAGCCGCAACCATTCCGACGAAGAAGCCGAAGAGTACGAGTAAGATCAGCGTCTCGAAAGTGAAAGCCATCTAGAAGTCTACTCCTGTCTGCCGTACTTCGACCTCAGATATCTCTCAGCAAGCTTGACGACCTCGCTTATGAACTCCTCATCGTCCTTTAGGCTCTGGAACTCCGCCTTTAGGTCCTCCATGCTTGGGGGTAGCTCCAAGACTATCTCTATGGACGGTCTCCCGATCACCCTCTCGAAGTCCTTCTTGGCTTCTTCATACTTGGTTAGGTTTCTCTCCCTTCTGGCTTTTATCCAATCCCACACCTTTGACATCCTAACCCACCAATCCAAACCTCAAGATCACGTATAAAGTTGAGAATCCCAGCTGCACAAGAGTTGTTAAACCTCCAACCTTGGTGAAGTCGGCGAAGCTCACATCCACCCCCTCCCTCTTTAGGGCGTTTAAAGCCATAACGCAGACTATCCCGCTCATCGGGGTTGCCGCTCCACCGAGGTTCGTTCCCAATACGAGGGCGGACCATAAGGCTACAGGGTTGAAGCTATGTACGCCCTTTATAACCGGGACAAATGTGAGCGCTACCGCTATATTGCTAACTATCGCGCTGACCAAACCGCTCAGCCATAGTGTAAGGACCACCGCCAAGAGGATGTTACCCCCAGCTATGTTAAATATTCCCTGAGAGAGCTGGAGAAGGAGACCTGTCTCCTCCAAGCCTCCGACAATAAAGAAGAAGCCGGAGAGGAAGAATATGGTCTCCCAGTCTAGGCTTCTGAAGACCTCTGATGGGTCTATTCCGCTGACGGCTAGGGCTAGGACCGCGCAGCCCAACGCTATAACCTCAGGTCCGATATTCAAGCTCTCATGGATTAAGAATAGTCCTATGAAGATCACTAGGAGTAGGGCTGAATAGGTGAAGAACCTCATATCCCTTACATTCTCCCACGGGTTAAACTCTGGTACGGGCTTCTTCTCACCCAATCTCGGCCTATAGAGGAAGTATAGGGTTAGTAGGGTTAGGACCCATAGGGCGAACTCGCAGGGTGTGAGGTACTTGATGAACTCTGTGAAGCCCAACCCGGACTCCACGCCGATTATCATGTTACTTACGGAGCCTATGAGTGTGCTGGTCCCTCCAAGGTTTATCATTATAGCGGCTGAGATGAAGTACGGTGTGGGGTCATACTCCATCACCCTGCTGATCGTGATTACGGCTGCCGCCATCATAAGGAGGGCCGTTGAGTCGCTGAGTAGCATCGAGACCCCGGCTGCGGTGAAGCTTGTGATGGCGAAGAGCAGCCTTGGGTCGCCTCTAGAGAGCTTTATCGTGTAGAGCGCTATCAAGTGGAATATTCCGCTTCTATAGGTTACTTCGAGGACTATCATGGTTCCTAGGAGTAGGCCGATCACCTTTAGGTCTATTAGGCTGGCCATATCGTTGTAGGAAAATATGTTATAGCTCAACCCAAACCAGATTGTGAGCAAGGCCCCTATGAGGGCTGCGACCGACATTGGGACCATCTCGGTTGCAACCAGTAGAAGTGTGAGTAGGTAGATTATGACGAATATGCCGGATTCACTCGTCATCCTCTTCGACCTCACCAACCTTCTCGGCGAAACTCGCAAGCCAATTCGCGAAGACCCTCGTTTTATCCTCCAAAACCCTGTAGAGTATCCTCCCGATGTCATATATGAGGAGGAGGAATATCCCCAAAGCGATCACGCTGATTATGGTTGAGAGTATACTCCCGAATTGGGGGACAGACGATGCGAAGGGCATAGCCGCAGCCGCGATGAGGATCGTCAGTAAAATGTAGACTATATCCCTCGCAACCCTCTTTAAGGGTCGGCTCTCCTCTATGCCGAGCCTTCTGAGGGTTATCTCGGTTCCCAAATCAACGAGGACTATTATATCCGATAACGCCTTGATCAGGAAGATCAGGCCCATCAAGGTTGAGGTTGCCCATATGAGCCAGCTCGCATCGTTGTATGGTGGTATATTCACGCCTGGCACACTCATCCCCACAACGAAGCGTGGAGCCACCATACTGACAAACCAGAAGAGCAGAGCGGTTATCAAGTTTACGACTATTCTTGGAAGTCTATCCCTTAACTCGTCGCCGATCGACCTCTGACCCATCGAGACCACCTGAAACCTCAACCACTCTACTGGGAGACCGGGTAACCTCAACAAAAATACATCCAGGAGTATAAATAAGCTTTCTATACGGATACATCATGCTATTCCGGCGGGTCACCCCAGTCCGGAGCCTTTAACCCTCCACCCATTAGAGCTGACTGATGAGCGACCGAAAGCTGAGGCTGTGTAACGAATAGCTGGCCACATCAATCCAAGGCTGACGCTCCATCTATACCTCACCCTCCACCAAACGCCTATAACAGAATATAAAATGATGCCTTCTCTCAGTCGAGGCCTCAAGAATCTTTGGTGGACCCGCCCGGATTTGAACCGGGGACCTCCGGCTCCGAAGGCCGACGCCCTAATCCAGGCTAGGCTACGGGTCCAAAGGGAAATGGTGTAAACCTAGGATTAAAGGGTTTCTTTAGTGAAGATTGTTACAGCATTTATTTCTTGGTAAAAGCTTTTATTATTTTGAGGGGGAAATATTGAGGAGTGCCCTGGTTTGGTTATGGAGGGTGGCTGGTTGAAGGTCTTGGTTACGGGTGGTTGCGGTTTTATTGGGAGTAACCTCGTTGAGAGGCTTATTGAGGAGGGTTATGATGTTACGGTCTATGACAACCTGAGTTCTGGTAACTTGAAGAATATTGAGGGGCTTGATGTTAAGTTCTACAATAAGCCTTACAACCACCTGCACACATCCGGCTTGGAGTTTGACGTGATCTTCCATCTCGGGATACCGTCATCCTCGCCCATGTATAAGGAGAACCCCATGCTCGTCGGCGAGGCGATAAATGACGCCATAACGATCCTTGAGTATGCCAAGAAGAGGAAGTGCAAAGTCATCTACGCGAGCAGTAGTAGCATCTACAATGGAAATAAGGTTCCATACCGCGAGGATATGCCCATATACGTAACAGACTACTACACGGAGTGCAGGTATGCGATCGAGAGGCTGGCTAAGCTCTACAACACCTTACACGGCGTCAAGTCTGTCGGTTTAAGGTTCTTCAGCATATACGGACCGAAGGAGGAGTATAAGGGGAGATACGCGAACATAATCTCCCAGTTCCTCTGGCTTATGATGAAGGATGAACCGCCCGTCATATTCGGTGACGGAACCCAAACTAGGGACTTTACATACGTCAGCGACGTTGTGGACGCCCTAATCCTCGCAATGGAAAAAGAATTTGAATGCGAGATATTTAACGTGGGAACGGGCGTCGCCCACACCTTCAACCAGGTTGTAGAACTCTTGAATAGGAAGCTGGGTAAGGATATAAAGCCCATCTACAAACCGAACCCGATAAAGAACTACGTATATCACACGCTGGCCGACACAACGAAGGCTGAGAGGGTTCTAGGCTTCAAGGCGAAGATAGACCTAGAAACGGGAGTCTCCCTACTCATAAAAGAGTACTCAAGGAAGGAGCAGCAGAGATGCTCGTGACCTGTGCGGGGATAATCGTCGCAGACCTCATAGCGGCTGGACTTCCAAAGGTCTCCGAGCCGGGAGAGCTCACCTTCACAGAGCTCGGCATAATACTCCACATAGGTGGGCATGCGGCGAACGTCTCGGTAGACCTTCTGAAGCTGGGTCTGAAGCGGGGGGAGGTCAGCTCCATCGGGGCAATAGGGGAGGATATCTTTGGGGACTTCATAGAGAACTTCCTGAAGGAGCACGGCGTTGTATGCCGCCTCCAAAAGATCAAAGATGTCGGAACCTCAAAGGATCTGATTCTCGTGGTTAAGGGTGAGGATCGAAGGTTCCACGTCGACGTTGGGGCGAACTGGTACCTCAGCGTGGAGCATGTGAAGGGAGTTCTGGATGAGGAGAGGCCGTTGATATTCTATGTTGGGGGCTCCGGATTCCTAGGTGAGTTTGACGAGAGGCTTCCCGAGGTGTTGAAGGAAGCTAAGGGGCTGGGTTGCCTAACCTTCTTAGACCCGGTTACACCATACAAGCGGGGGTGGGACATATTCATACCAGCCCTAAGGTGGACCGACATATTCCACTGCAACAACACCGAGGCTGAGATGATAACAGGTGAGAGCGAACCGGTTGAGGCCGCTGGAAGGCTATTGAGGGAGGGTGCGAAGCTGGCGCTGATAACCATGGGTGATAAGGGGTTGATAGCCAGAACTGAAGACGCCATACTCGAGATGCCAGCCTTTAAGGTTAAAGCCGTAGATCCAACTGGTGCTGGGGATGCCTTTTGCGCGGGCGTAATATATGGATTGATAGGTCTGAGGGGAGTCCGAGGTGGCATCCCTCTCCTCGGAATATCGGGCGATAATTTGGTCCAGGTCCTCCTGCAGGGTGAGGCTGCTGGAGCCGCCTGTGTCAGCATGGTTGGAACGACGGCGGGTGTGACTAGGGAGAGAGTTGATGGAATACTCAGGGAGCAGTCCCCCGATGTGCTTGGGAGGATTAGGATGGAGGTCTCCGGTTCTGATGGTTAGGGTTATTGGCCACCGCGGGGCTGCCGGGCTTGAACCAGAGAATACGCTTCGCTCGGTTAGGAGGGCGATCCTCCTAGGCGTGGATGAGGTTGAGATCGACATCCGTGTGAGTAAGGATGGCTTCCCTGTCGTGATCCACGACGAAACCGTTGACCGAACAACGGATGGACATGGTTATGTTAGGGATCTAACCCTAAATGAGATCAAGAACTTGGATGCCGGTAAGGGGGAGCACATACCAACTCTCGGTGAGATCCTAGACCTAACCCAGGGTAAGGTTATCCTCCAGATCGAACTTAAGGTTCCGGAGGCCCTAAAGCCGGTCATGGAAGTCATCAAGAGACGAAGCGCCGAGGAGGATGTTGTCATCACCTCCTTCATCCATCGATTGTTAGCTGACGTGTATCGGATAAATCCTAGAGTTGCGACTGGAGCCATATTCTCGAGGGTTCAGGAGGACGTATTCAAGAGGGTTATAGGAGTTCACGCTAGATGGGCCTACATAAACTACCGTAACGTTGATGCCGGGCTTATCAGGGAGGCTCATGAGAGAGGTCTGATGTTTGGGGTCTGGACCGTCGACCAAGTCGATGACATGAGGCGTATGGTGGAGCTCGGTGTTGATGCGATAGGAACGAACAGACCGGACATACTGATAAGGCTCTTGAAGTCTATGGGAACCCCATAACCCTTATCTAACCTTAGAGACCCCAAGTTTATTGTGAGAGGATTGATCGAGGCCCCCTCCCTTAAGGTTCCGAAATTTCTTGGGGAGAAGGCGATACGCGTAGCGAATGAGCTGGGACTCCTAAATAAGAGTCTGAAGGTTCAATCCGAAGGGGACTCCTTATATATACCACTAACTGAGAAGCCGACGCCGCCTCAGATCAGCTTCCTCTCCGGGAGGCTTCCAGAGTTCAAGGTTGTTAGGTATCTGTTCCAGGAGCGGGTGAGGAAGCCGAGGAGAGCGATAGATATCGCTGTGGAGAGGTTACCGCCCTATCTCCTCGCCAGCTTCCCACGTTCAATAGATATAATCGGCCACGTGGCCATCGTTGAGATACCCCCAGAACTGAACGATTATAAGAGGGTTATTGGAGAGGCCATCTTGGAAGCCCACAGGCAAGTACGCACGGTTCTGGCGAAGGTTGGAGCTGTCAGCGGCGTCCATCGTGTTAGGGAGTTCGAGGTTATAGCTGGCTCAAGTGAGACCGAGACCGTCCATAGGGAGCATGGCTGTGTGTACCACCTAGACCCAAGGAAGGTCTACTTCTCGCCGAGGCTCTCCTATGAGCATAATAGAGTTGCGTCTCAGGTCAGAGCTGGTGAGACTGTGGTGGACATGTTCGCCGGCGTCGGCCCATTTTCGATCCTGATAGCCAAGAGAGTTAGAGACGTCAGAG